>JBKOUP010000164.1:0-27638 GCA_046723495.1 Acidobacteriota bacterium | reverse complement strand
CGTTTCTGAACCGCCCGGCCTGGACCACCGACCCCCCCGCGAAACTGGCGGCGCGGCTCGGCTCTACAATTGTGTTCGCTTTTTGCATTGGCGACGCGACCGGGCGGTATCGCTTCGAATTCGAGGGCCCGATTCACGTCGATCAGTTGTCCGAGGAAGAGAAAGAACCCGTGCCATTGACGACGCGAATCAACGACGTCCTCTCGCGCCGGATCGCAGCGTGCCCGGAGCTCTGGTTGTGGATGCACGATCGCTGGAAAGGGACTGCGGCAGGGCGCAGCGAAGCAATGCATGGCGAGTGAAACAGTCGTAATCGGCCTCAATTGGGTGGGCGACAACATTCTGGCGCTGCCCACCTACCGCGCACTCCACCACCGCTTCCGGCACGAAGGAGGGATTTCCGTCGCCGCGCCGGAGCACATCGCCACGCTTCTGGCGTCGTCGGGCATCTTCCGCAAGGTCATCGCCTGGAACGGCTCCACGCGCGAGCGCATCCGCCTCCTGCGCAACGGGCGCTTCCGGCGGGCCGTCATCCTGCCGAACTCCTTCCGCGCGGCCATGGTGGCGTTCGCCGCCGGCATCGGCGAGCGCTGGGGCTACGCCACCGACGCCCGCGGCCTGCTGCTCACGCACCGCGTGCCGCGCAACGGCGACCGCGGACATCAGCTCGACGACTACACGCCGCTGCTCGCGGCCATGAACGCGCCGCGCGTCGTCGACGAGCTGCCGACGATCCGCCTCCCGCAGACGACGAAGGAGAAGGCCCGGCGGCGCCTGCGCCAGCTCGGCATCCGCATGGAGCGCCCGCTCTTCGGCCTCCACGCCGGCGGCCTCTACGGGCGCGCCAAGCATTGGGGCGACGACCGCTACCGCGAGACCGCCGACCGTCTCCGCGCCAACGGCTACGAGGTCGTGCTGCTGACCAGCCCCGGCGAACGCCGGCAGGCCGAGACGATCGCGGCGATGGGCCACCCGCTGCCGATCATCGGCGAGGACGGCGACGTCCTGTTGCTCGCCGCAGCCATCTCGCACTGCTCGGTGATCGTGACGAACGACAGCGGGCCGCTGCACCTGGCCACGGCGCTGGCCGTGCCGAGCGTCTCGATCTTCGGCCCGACCGACCCGGCCCGCACGGTGATCCCCGGCGCCAGCCGCGTGCTGCAGCAGCCGGTCGGCTGTCAGCCGTGCTACGAGCGCGACTGCCCGCTGCGCCACCACCGCTGCATGACGGAGATCTCGGTCGACGACGTCTTCGGGGCGGCGGTGGGGCTGTTCAACGAGATCGATGGGAAGATCGAGAGCGACGTCCGCGTGCTCTGATCACATCGCCATGTGATCACGTGCACGGCGTCACATGTCAATGCGACGCACCGTGTCCCCATGCGTCCAGGAAAGCGCCTCATCACCTGCCCCGAGAACCACCAGACCGCCGCGGTCAACATCAATCTTTTCCAGCACATGAGCGACTGCTCGCGCTGGCCCGAGAAGGCCGGCTGCGACCAGGCCTGCTTCGGCCAAATCGACGATGACTGCCTGGTGCAGCGGATCGTGGCGGCGTGGTACGAGGGGAAGCGCTGCGCGGTCTGCGAGCACGCCATCGGGCCGATCGTCTGGCACGAGCGCCCGCCCGCGCTGTGGGCCGCCGACGGGACGACGCGCGAGTGGACCGAGGTCGCGCCGGAGGAGCTGCCGGCCGTCTTCGCGACGCACGCGCCGCTCTGCTGGACGTGCCACCTGACGATGTCGTTCCGCCGCGAGCATCCGGAGCTCGGCTTCGAGCGGCCGCGCCTCGAGCCGAAGCGCGCGACGCTGCAGCCGACGGCCGCGGTTTACTGACTGCCAAGGCAGGCCTGGCACGCCTCCTCGGGCTGACGGCGGCGGCAGGCGTCGAGCACGACGTCGCGCGGGGCCTGCTTCAACGCGTCCCGCAGCTCCGCGCAGTCAGGACTCTTTTCGAAGTTCACCGACGGCGGCACGTGGTAGACGACCTTCTTGTTCTGCATGGCGTGGATCGTCGGGCCGTTGTCGGGATCGACGCGCACGTCGACAACGTTGCCGCCCTCTTTCAGCATTAGAGCGGCCCCACCGGTCGGCGCGGCAATGAGCATCGCGGTCATCTCTTTCTTGCTGTCGAGCGTCAGGGCGGCGTTGTCGCTGGCGAAGGTGACGTAGCCGCCGCGCTCCTGGCCGTTCTTGTCGTAGAGCAGCACGCCGGCGGCGCCGCGGTGCGCCGGTTTCCCGTTCTCGTACGTGTCGGGAAGATTGCCGGCGATGCGGGCGCGGACCACGCCCTTGTCGTCGACGATGTCGACCTCGTTGGCGGTGAGGACCTTCTTCTTCGGAGCGGCGGCGACGATCAGCAGAGCGACATTGGTGAGGAGAAGCAGGCGAATCAGTGTGTCTTTCATGCACGCCTATACGCCAAAAACCGCGAGAAGGGTTCCGGTCGTCAAAATCAGCCCGCCGGCCACCGCGTCGCCGTAGCGATCGAGGAAGGCGAAGCGCAGCGTGCGCACGCCGGCGACGGCCACGCCGACGAGGACGATCATCGCCGCGATCGTGGCCGCCTCGTAGACCGCCACCACCGCCCCCACCGCCGCCCACCCGCCCGCCGAGGCGGCGACGATCATCGGGATCACCGCGACGCAGGGGTCGAGCGAGAAGAGCGCGAAGAGCGACCACTCCGTGAGGCCGTGGTCGTGGTCGTTGTGTCCGCGCGCGTGGTGGTGATGGTGGTGGTGCATGATCGCCAGCGGATCGCGGCGGAAGCTGCGCCACAGTCCCCAGACCATGTAGATCGTGCCGAAGGCCATGAGCAGCAGCGTGGCGTGCTCCTCAAGGCGGATGCCGATGGCGTGCACCGCCCTGAGGCCGGTCACCAGGGCGACGATGCCGAGGATCGCCGAGACGGTGACGTGGCCGAGGCCGCAGAGGATCGTGATGCGCGCCGTGTGCGCGGTGCGCCAGCGGCGCGCGCGGGCCAGCGCGGCGAAGGGCACCCAGTGGTCGGGGGCGACGGAGTGCAGCGCGCCGACGACGGCCGCGGTCAGAGCGATGACGGCAGTGCTCGTCACGCGATCTCCGGGACCTGCAGCTCGGCGCGCTTCGTCTCCAGCCAGGCCAGCCAGTCGCCGAAGCCGGCGTCGTCGAGCGCGGAGACGGCGACGACGGTCGGAGTCGGCATCACGCGCGCCAGCGAGTCGTAGATCTTCTCGACGCGGACGTGCGGAAGGTGGCGCAGCAGGTCCGTCTTCGTCAGCAGGACGAGGTCGGCCTTCTGGAACATCGTCGGGTACTTGAGCGGCTTGTCTTCGCCCTCGGTCACCGACAGCGCCACGACGTTGACGGCCTGGCCCAGGTCGTAGACCGCGGGGCAGACCAGGTTGCCGACGTTCTCGATGAAGAGGTAGTCGACGCCGGCGAGATCGAAGTGATGCAGCGAGCGGTGCACGAGCGCGGCGTCGAGATGGCAGGCCTGCCCGGTGGTGATCGCGCGGGAGCGAATTCCGGCGACGCGGAGGCGCTCGGCGTCGTGATCCGTGGCCAGGACGCCGGCCAGCGCGGCGAAGCCGCGGGCGTCGCCGCAGGCGCGCGCCGTGGCCTCGAGCACGGCGGTCTTGCCGGCGCCGGGCGAGCCCATGAGGTTGACGCAGAGGATGCCGTCGTCGACGAAGTGCTCGCGGTTGTGCGCCGCCGTGGCGTCGTTCTTGGCGAGGATGCGATGCTGCACGTCGATCGGGACCACGTCCGGATCGCCGCAACCACAGTCCTGGCACATCAGGGGACCTCCATTTCGATTCGGCGGAGAAGGATCTCGTCGCCAACGGCGAGGCGGGCGGGCTCGCTGCAGTCGGGGCAGCGGAGGATGGCGCCGCGGGCGAAGGCGGCGCCGCATTTCGGGCATTCCCAGCGGGCGTCGACGCGCTCGATGGTGATCGGCGCCTCCGCGCAGATCGTGCCGAAGCGGAAGGTGTCGTAGGCGGTCTGCAGCAGATCGCAGTCGACGCCGGCGAGCTCGCCGATCTGCACGTAGAGGTGGCGCACGGCCGCGCCGCCGTTCTTCGCGGCGACGCCTTCGACGGAGTCGACGAGGGCCTGGATGATGGAGTACTCGTGCATCACTTCACCCCGAACTCCGGCGCGCGTTTCTCGAAGAACGCGCTGATGCCCTCGGCGAAGTTGCCGCCGTCGGCGATGCGCGCGAGGTGGTCGAGCTCGCGGTCGAGGTGAAGGTCGAGCCGGTCCATGAGCGCGGCGTCGTTGATGAGCCCCTTGGCGATGCCGAGGGCCTCGGTCGGACCGGAAGCGAGGCGCTTGGCCAGCGCGAAGACGTCGTCGTCGAAGGTCTCGTTCGGATAGACGGCGGTGACGAAGCCGTAGTCCATCGCCTGCCGCGCGTCGAGGCGCGGGTTGAGGAAGAGCATTTCCATGGCCCGGCGGATGCCGACGAGGCGCGGCAGGAAGAACGTCGAGCTCTCCGCGCCGGTGAGGCCGGTCTTGGCGTAGGCCCACTCGAAAATCGCACGCTCCGAGGCCACGACGAGGTCGCACGACATGGCCAGGCCGAAGCCACCGGCGGCGGCGATGCCGTCGACCGCGGCGATGAACGGCTTCGGGGCGCGGCGGATCTCGGAGATCGTGGAGTGGATGTATTCGAGGATTTCCTTGAAGCCGTCGCCGTACGAGCCGCCGGCGCGGATCTCTTTCAAATCGGCGCCGCTGCAGAACACGCCGCCCTCGCCGCGCAGGATGGCGGCGCGCACGCCGGCGTCGCGGGCGAGCTGCAGGCCGGCCTTGCGCAGATCGCGCGCGGTGCCGGCGTCGAGGGAGTTGAAGCGCTCGCGGCGGTCGATGGTGATGACGCCGACGCCGTCGCGGACCTCGGTGCGGATGTGCGTCATACCGCCACCGCCCCGCAAGACATGCGCTCGAGCTCGTCGACGATCATCGGACCCCAGGCGCAGCGCATCATCCACTCGCGGTGGGCGTAGGCGTAGGCGCGGATCATGTCGATCGCGCCGAGGCGCAGCGCGTCCTCGACGAGCGGTGCGACCGGGAACGGCTCGCTGCGGGCCACGATCGGCCCCTCGTCGACCTCGGCGGTGACGAGGTGCAGCGTGCTGCGCGTCTCGCGCTCGCCGGCCAGGATGGCGTCGCGCGTCGCGTGCAGGCCGGGATAGCGGCGGCGGCCGTCGCTGCTCAGAAGCGAGAGGTCGGCGTCGTGGATGTTGAGGATGCGGCTTTCGAACGCATCGAGCATCGGCTTGGTCAGGACGTAGACGTAGCCGAGAAGCACGACCGCGGTGACGTCGAGCCGCTGCAGCGTCTCCGCGGTGATGGCGTCGAACTCGGCGCGCACGCGGAGGTCGCGCACGGGAACGCCGCGGTCGACGTGATAGGCGCGCAGCTGGTGATGCAGCAGCGGCACGCCCGCGCCCTCGATGACCGGCGCCTCGGGTAGCGACGGCTCGGTGGTGAGGACGCAGGCGACGTCGTACATCGTGCCGAAGTCGGGATGGCGGAGGATCGTGTCGATGCCCGGCGCCCGCTTCGAGCAGAGGATGGCCACGCGCGGGGTGCGAAAGTCGATCAGCATATGCGCGGCAGCGGCTCGCCGTCGGGCTCGGCGAGCAGCCTCCTTCCAAAGCCGGTGTCGAGGATGATGGAGCCGGGGCGCTCGGCGATGCAGGTGCCGACGATGGCGGCGTTCGCGCCGAGGGGGTGCGCGCGGAGGACGCCGATCAGCGTCTCCGCGAGCTCGGGCGCGACACCGATGACGGCCTTCCCCTCGTTGGCCACGTGCAGCGGATCGATGCCGAGGATCTCGCCGGCGGCGCGCACGGCGTCGGTGAGCGGGACCTTCGTCTCGTTCAGCACCACGCCGACGCCGCTCTTCTTGGCCATCTCGTGCAGCGCGGAGGAGAGACCGCCGCGCGTCGGGTCCTTCATGGCGTGGATGCCGTCGCCGATCGCCTCGAGCGCGCGTTCGATCAGCGAATTGATTGGCGCCACGTCGGAGACGAGATCGCCTTCGAGCTGCAGGCCGTGGCGCGCGGCCATGACGGCCAGGCCGTGATCGCCGATCGTGCCGGTGATGACGATGCGGTCGCCGGGACGGAGGGCGTTGTCGCGGACGACGCGTTTGGTCAGGCCGGCGCCGGTAGTGTTGATGACGATGCCGTCGATCTCGCCGCGGCCCATGACCTTCGTGTCGCCGGTGACGACGACGACGCCCGCTTCCCTGCACGTGGCCACGAGCGAGGCCTGGATCGACTCGAGGACGTCGATGTCGAAGCCCTCCTCGAGGATCACGCCGCAGGTGAGGCCGAGCGGGCGCGTGGCGCCCATCATGGCCAGGTCGTTGACGGTACCGGCGACGGAGATGCGGCCGATGTCGCCGCCGGGGAAGACGATCGGCTTGATGACGTGGGAGTCGGTGGTGAGGATGAGGAACTCGTCGCCGATCGGAATGGCCGCGCCGTCGTCCATCGCGCCGAGGCCGACGCCGGCGAAGGGCATGGCGGCGAAGTCCTTGATGAAGAGCTGCTCGATGAGCGAGCGCATGGCCCGGCCGCCACCGCCCTGCTTGAGGGTGATGCGGCCCGCTCTCATGCCGGCACCTCGATCGCGCTCAGGTCCGGCACGCCGCCGTACAGATGCCAGATCTTGCACGTCCCCTCGTTCGACACCATGCACGCGCCGACCGGCGTCTCCGGCACGCATTCCTTGTTGAAGAGCTTGCAGTCGTACGGATTGCGGATCCCGGCCATGATGTCGCCGCAGATGCACTGCTGGGCGAGGTGGGCGGGGGCGAAGTCCCACAGCCGCGTCACGTCGATCTTGAAGCGCTTGCGGGCGTCGACGTGCGCGAACTCGTCGCGCAGGCGGAGGTTTCCGTTCGGCACGTGGGCGATGCCGCGCCAGCGTCCGCCGATCGTGCGGAAGACGCGCCACAGCTCCTGCTGCGCGGCGAGATTGCCCTCGCGCGTGACGCAGCGCGGGAAGGTGTTGACGACGCGCGGTGTACCGTCCTTGACCAGCGCCACGAGCTCGACGAGGCCGGCCAGGATGTCGAGCGGCTCGAAGCCGGCCACGACGACCGGGACCTTGTGCCGCTCCACGAACGGCTCGAAGACCGCGGAGCCGGTGATCGTCGCGGCGTGGCCGGCGGCGAGGAAGCCTTCCACGCGCGACTCCGGCATCTCCGCGACGATCTCCATCACCGGCGGGATGTACTTGTGCGCGGAGAGGACGGAGAAGTTCTTCGGCGGATCGTCGACGATGACCGCCGCCGTCGCCACCGCCGTCGTCTCGAAGCCGGTGGCGAAGAAGACGACCTCCTCGTCGGGATGCTGCCGCGCGAGCTCGACGGCCTGCGACGGGCTGTAGACGACGTGGACTTTCCCGCCGGCGTCGGCGAGCGACTTGACCGTGCCGGGGACTTTGAGCATGTCGCCGTACGTGGCGATGCGCACGCCGTCCTCCGCCAGCACGACGCCTTCATCGACCTCGGGGACGTCGGTCACGCAGACCGGGCAGCCGGGACCCATGATGACTTCGAGCGACTTCGGGAAGAGCGAGCGCAGCCCGAACTTGGCGATGGCCTGCTCGTGGCTGCCGCAGACGTGCATGACGGCGACGGGGCGGGCGATCTCGTCCATGAGCCGCTGCAGCGTCGCCGCGAGTGAGCGCGCCATCGCGGGATCGCGGAACTTGAGGGGCTCGCTCATCCGGTACCCTCGATCTCGCCGCGCACGTCCGCCGCCATGGCGTCTTCCTCCGCCTCTTTCATCAAAATTTCATAGAGCGACAGCGTCTCCGCAATCGACTCCTCGGGGATGCGGCGGATGGCGAAGCCGACGTGGTTGAGGATGTAGTCGCCCGGCTGCACCGGCTCATCGACGATGTCGAGGTTGACCTGCCGGCGCACGCCCCAGAAGTCGACCGTGGCCATGCTGCCGTTGATGTCGATGATTTTTCCGGGAACGCCTAGACACATACGAGCTCCTGATCGAGAGTGGCGGCGCGGCCGCGGCACTCCACGAATGCATTTGCGATGAGGGCCTGGCCGAGGGCGATGCCGCCGTCGCCGGGAGGAACGTCGTGATTCATGTAGACGGGGCGCAGCGCGGCGATGACGCCCTCGGCCAGCCGCACGTTTTGGAAGCAGCCGCCGGAGAGGACGACGGGCATGTCGCCGCGCGCGGTCAGCGCGGCGCGCGCCAGCTCGACGGTGACGTCGACGAGCGTGTTGTGGAAGCGCGCGGAGACGATGGCAGGCTCGCGGCCGGCGACGAGGTCCTCGACCGCGGCGCGCATCACGGGGCGGAAGTCGACTTCCAATAGATCCCTCTCCCCGCGAGCGGGGAGAGGGTGGCCGAAGGCCGGGTGAGGGGCGCCACCGTCCCCAATGACGACCGGGTACCGCCCGCGCTCCGAGGCCTCGGCGATCATGTTCCACTGGAACGCGACTTCGCCTTCGTAGCGCGCATCGGGCATGGACAGTGCGATCGAGCCGAGGGCGTCGAAATAGCGGCCGACGCCGCGCGCCAGCGGCGCATTGAGTCGCGACGAGATCATTCGTCGCACCGCGTCCACGCCGCGCCGCGGGATCGAATGGAACAGCGGCAGCGCGTGCAGCGGCGGCTCGCCGTCGAACGCTTCATCGAGCAACGCCAGGGCGATGCGCCAGACTTGCCGAATGGCCTGGTCGCCGCCGGCGAGCGGGATGGGGCGAAACGTGGCGAAGCGCTCGAAGCCGTCGAACGACGCGATCAGCACCTCGCCGCCCCAGGCCGTGCCGTCCGTGCCGTAACCGGTGCCGTCGTAGGCGATGCCGATCACCGGGCCGCTGAGCTGATGCTCGGCCATGGCCGAGGCGATGTGGGCGTGGTGGTGCTGCACGCCGACGGTGCGCACGCCGTCCTGCGCCAGCGCGTAGCGCGTCGAGAAGTAGTCGGGATGGAGGTCGTGCGCCAGGAGCTTCGGCTCGACGCGCGTGAACTCCTTCATCTTGGCGATGGCGCTCTCGTACGCGGAGAGCGTCTCGACGGTCTCGAGGTCGCCGATGTGCGGGCCGAGGAACGCGGCGTCGCCGCTGCCGATGCAGAAGGTGTTCTTCAGATGCGCGCCGCAGGCGAGCACCGGCTCGGCGAATGGCCGGGCCACGGGAATGGCGCGCGGGACGTAGCCGCGGGCGCGGCGGAAGACGGTCGGGACGGCGTCGATGACGCGGACGACGGAGTCGTCGATGCGTGACTCGATGAGACGGTTGTGGGTGATGAAGACGTCGGCGACGTCGGCGAGGAGCTTGAGAGCCTCGGCGTCGCGATGGACCATCGGCTCCTCGGCGAAGTTGCCCGAGGTCATCACCAGCGGCTTGGAGACCTCGCGCATGAGGATGTGGTGCATCGGCGTGTACGGCAGGAAGATGCCGACGAGGGGGTTGTCGCCGGTGACCTCGGCGGCGAGCTTCGCGTCCGGACGCTTGCGCAGGAGCACGATCGGCCGCTCCACGCTCGTCAGCAGCCGCGCCTCCTCCTCGCTCACCAGCGCGAGCTGCGCGGCCGCGGCGACGTCGCGCACCATGATCGCCAGCGGCTTGACCTCGCGGCGCTTGCGCTCGCGCAGGCGCTGCACGGAGAGCGAGCTCGTGGCGTCGCAGGCGAGGTGGTAGCCGCCGATGCCTTTGATCGCCACCGTCATCCCTGCGCGGATGGTGCGCGCGGCGAAGCCGAGGGGATCGGGCGTGTCGATCTCGCGGCCGCTCGGCGTCAGGGCCGAGAGCTGCGGACCGCATTTCGGACAGGCGTTCGGCTGAGCGTGGAAGCGGCGGTCCGACGGGTCGACGTACTCGGCGCGGCATTCCGCGCACATGACGAAGGCCGCCATCGTCGTCTTCTCGCGGTCATACGGCGCGCCCTGCACGATCGAGTAGCGCGGGCCGCATTTCGTGCAGTTCGTGAAGGCATAGCGATAGCGGCGGTCGGTGGGATCGAAGACCTCGGCGAGGCAGTCATCGCAGACGGCGAGGTCGGGCGGGATGGCCGTGCGCGGCGCGGCGGCCTTGTCGCTGGCGACGATCTCGAAGCTCTCGCTCTCGTCCGCCGCGATCGACCGCCACTCGACCTCGCGCACGCGCGCCGCCGGCGGGGCCTCGTTCGTCAGGCGGTCGAGGAAATGATCGAGGATCTCATCCTCGCCGAAAGCCTCGATCTGTACACCGTAGGCGTCGTTCCAAACGCGCCCGGTGACGTGATAGCGCGCAGCGAGCTGCCACACCCAGGGCCGAAAACCGACGCCCTGGACGACACCGCGAATCTCGATGTGGCGGCCGTGAAGCGGCATGATGGCAAGCTAGTCGCGGGCGTGAACGGAGCCGATGCCTCGGCTCACACGGGGGTGTGCGCGCCATCACGCCAGGCGGGCAATGGCCACGATGTTCGGCGCAAACGCCCCGATCGATCCGAGCCGCGCCAGGCGCTCCGCGCGCGAGAGCCAGTAGAAGGCGCTCCGGCCGAGGTGGCGCTTCCAGTCCATCGTCCAGGGGGATGGGTACTGGTAATAGCGCCCGACGTAGAGGTGCCAGCTCGGGATCTGGATCGGCTTTCCGATCGACATCTCCACGACCGCGAAGCCGCCGGCCTCGAGCATCGCGCGCAGCGTCTTGCCGGTGTAGTGGACGACGTGCTCGTACGAGTCCCAGATGCCGCGCTCGGGGTGCTTGCCCATCGCCGCGAGGGCGCGCTGCTTGAAGAGGTTCCAGGCGCCGTTCGGGACTTTGACGTAGACGATGCCGTCGTCGCGGAGAAAGCGGCGCACGTCGGCGAGGAACGGCAGCGGCTCGGCGATGTGCTCGAAGACGTCGCTGAGGGCGATGACGTCGAAGCTCTTCTCCTCGCTCGCCGGCAGCTCGTTGAGAAAGCAGTTCCACACCTGCACGCCCTGCCACTCGCGGGCGATCTTCGTCAGGGACGGCGACGGATCGACGCCGGCGGCGGTCCACTGGCGCTGCTTGATGTGGCGCAGGAGCATGCCGATGTTGCAGCCGACGTCGAGGAAGCGGCCGTCCGGCTTGAAGCGGGCGATGGTGTCGAGCTCCTCGACGTAGTTCGGGTCGCGGTGGTGGGCGCGCTTTCCTTCGAAGATGAGGCGCGACTCCTCGAGGTATTTCTCCGCGTCGCCCCAGTAGATCTGCTCCGGAGCCTTCAGCCTCGGCGAGACGTACATCAGCGAGCAGCGCCGGCAGCGGCAGACGCCGATCGCGCCGTACTCGACGTAGAGCGGCTCGCGGTCGTCGCTGCCGCAGAGGGGGCACGGCACGGCCACGACGTCGGCGGCCTCGTAGCGATCTTTCTGCGTGCCGCCGCGCTCGTAGTCAGTCGTCTCCTGGATGAGGGCCACGCGCGAATTCTAGGACGTTCTCGATTTCCTCAATCAGCGCCGGAACGTTGCGCTGCAGCGATTCCGACAAGCCGATGCCGAGCTCGATGGTCTCCGGCACCAGGCCCAGCAGCACGAGCTGCGCCGGATAGCGGTCGGTGAGGCGCGCGGCGTCGAGGAGGTCGGCCACGCCGATCTGGTGCACGGAGAGCCGTTCGCGCACGGCGGGGAGCACGGCGTCGCCGTCGATGCGCACGAGCGTGCCGGGCTTCGCACCGCCGTGGCGGATGGCGTCGACGAGGACGGCGAAGTCGGCGTCGGCGAGGATCGGCAGCAACGACAGGCCGAGCGTGCCGCCGTCGAGGAGCTCGACGCCATCGCAGCCGCCGTCGCGCGCCATCTGGGCGATGACCGCCGGCCCAAGGCCGTCGTCGCCGCAGAGCACGTTGCCGAGTCCGAGGACGACGATTCTCATCGCTTGACGAACCTGAAGCGGACGACGGTCGAGCTGTAGACGTGGACCACGGCGAAGCCGGCGGTCAGCCACATGGTCACGTGGTGAATCAGCCGCGCGGTCTGCAGGCCGCCGAACCACGAAGCGAGAAAGCCGAACATCTGCATCGGCGAGCCGTACGACGCGCTCGGCGCGTAGATGCCGAAGCCGGTGGCGACGAGCACGCCGCCGAGCAGGACGAGGACGCCGTCGTTGACTCCGGGTACGAGGCTGTCGATGAACATCCAGGCCACGCGGGCGACCAAGGCGAGCGTGAAGGCGATCGCGAAGTAGAAATGGATCGCCCGCACCCATCCCATGACAAAGCCCGAGCCGTTGCCGAAGGGATGGCCGATGTAGACGCCGGTCACGCCGAGGACGAGGAACGAGACGGCGATGACGGCGTGCGCGAGGCGGTACTTCATACGGCCCTCACGCGCACCAGCTCGTTGCCGCCGGCGTCGACCACGTGCACGCCGCAGGCGATGCAGGGATCGAACGAGTGGATGGTGCGCAGGATCTCCACGGGGCGGCTCGGATCGGCGACCGGCGTGTTGAGCAGCGCCTCCTCGTACGGCCCGCGTTTGTTGGCCGCGTCGCGCGGCGAGGCGTTCCACGTGCTCGGCACGACGATCTGGTAGTTGTCGATCTTCTGGTCCTTGATCGTCACCCAATGCGCGAGCGCGCCGCGCGGCGCCTCGTGCAGGCCGACGCCGGTGCACTCCTTCGGCCAGGTGTTCGGCTCCCACTTCGTGTTGTCGGCGATGCGGAGGTCGCGGTTGGCCATGTTGTCGGCGAGCTCGTCGACCCAGCCGTTGATGCGCGCGGCCAGGATCTGCGTCTCGATCCCGCGCGCGGCCACACGGCCGAGCGTGGAGACGAGCGCCTCCGGCCCGACGCCGAGCGCCTTCAGCACGCCGTCGACGGCGGTCTTCACTTCGGGATGTCCGTACGCGTAGGCGACGAGCATCCGCGCCAGCGGCCCGACCTCCATCGGCTCGCCGTCGTAGCGCGGCGACTTCATCCAGGTGTACTTCTCGTCGAGCTTCAGGCGGTCGAACGGCGGCTTCGGCCCGGTGTAATGCGGCGTGGTCTCGCCGGCGCTCGGATGCAACGCCTTGTCGTCGCCGCCGCTGTACGTGTACCAGGAATGCTTGATCTGCTCCGTCACCTTCGATTCATCAAACGTCTCGAGCTTGTTTCGCCGCAGAACCCCGCGCGGCAGGAAGAGCACCGGATTCAACGAGTCGTCGTCGGGGTACTCGCCGTAGACGAGATAGTTCCCGACGCCGCCGCCGACTGCCGCCCAATCTTTGTAGAACGAGGCCACGGTGAGGAGGTCGGGGATGTAGACGCGGTCGACGAAATCCTTGGCCTTGGCGACGAGGCCGCGCATCTCCGCGATCGTGCCGGCGTTGATCGAAGCCTGGCGGTCGGGGTCGATCGGCGTGGCCATGCCGCCGACGAGGAAGCTCTGCAGGTGCGGGTTCTTTCCGCCGAGGATGGCGTGGATGCGGATGACCTCGCGCTGCCAGTCGAGGGCCTCGAGGTAGTGCGCGATGATCATGAGGTTCGCCTCGGCCGGCAACTTGTACGCAGGATGACCCCAGTACGCGTTCGCGAACAGCCCGAGCTGCCCGCGCTCGACGAACCCTTTCAGCTTCGTCCTGACGCCGGCGAAATACGTCGCGCTCGACAGCGGCCAATCGCTGATCGACTGCTGCAGCGCCGCCGTCTTGGCCGGATCGGCGGAGAGCGCGGAGACGACGTCGACCCAGTCGAGCGCGTGCAGGTGGTAGAAGTGGACGACGTGGTCCTGGATGGCCTGCGAGGCGATGATCAGATTGCGAAGGATGCGCGCGTTCGGCGGCGGCACGGCCCCGACGGCGTTCTCCACGGCGCGCACCGAGGCGATGGCGTGTACGGTCGTGCAGACGCCGCAGATGCGCTGCGTGAAGACCCAGGCGTCGCGCGGGTCGCGGCCCTTCAGGATCGTCTCGATGCCGCGGAACATCGTCGACGACGCCCAGGCGTCGCTGACTTTTCCGCCGTCGACCTCGGCCTCGATGCGGAGATGTCCTTCGATGCGCGTGATCGGATCGACGACGACGTGTGTCATGACTGCTCCTCGTCCTCGTCGCTCTTGTGGCGGCGCACCGCGGCGACGATGCCGTGCGCGGCCAGACCGGCGGTGAGCAGGCCGACGCCCGCGGCGCCGGCGGTGTCGATGCTGGCGTGCACGCCGTAGCCGTCGACATTCTCGAGGTGCCGGTAAAACGGCGTGTTCTTGTCCCAGAAGCTCGCGTCGGAGCAGCCGATGCAGGGGTGGCCCGACTCGACCGGCCAGCTCGTGCCCCCGTTCCAGCGCACGTTCGGGCAGTTGCTGAACGTCACCGCCCCTTTGCAGCCGACTTTGTAGAGGCAATAGCCGATGCGGTGCCCTTCGTCGCCCCACTGCTCGACGTATTGGCCGGCGTCGAAGTGCGCGCGGCGCTGGCAGTTGTCGTGGATCAGCTTCCCGTAGGCGAAGAGCGGACGTTTGTGCGAGTCGAGCTCGGGCCAGGCGCGGAAGGTGAGGTAGTGGACGATGGTGGCGGTGAGGTTCTCGACATTCGCCGGGCAGGCCGGAAGGTTGATGAGGTTCCTGATCCCCGGCACGGCCTCGGCCACGCTGATCGCGCCGGTCGGATTCGGCCTGGCCGCAGGCAGCCCGCCGTACGCGGCGCAGTTTCCGATGGCGATCGTCGCCGCGGCGTTGCCGCAGATTTCCTTCGCGATCTGCTCCGCCGTCCTGCCGCCGATCATGCAGTACACGCCGCCGTCCTTCGTCGGGATGGCGCCCTCGACGACGGCGATGTATTGCCCCTTCTTCTCCGCGGCGGTGTTCTGCAGGAGGTCGGTGGCGTTCGTCCCCGCCGCGGCCATGAGCGTCGTGTGGTAATCGACGGAGAGGACGTCGAGGACGATGTCGGTGACGGTGGGGCGCGAGGCGCGGAGGAACGACTCGGTGTCGCCGGTGCAGCCCTGGAACCCCATCCAGACGAGCGACGGCTTCCGGACGGTGGCGAGGGCCTTGGCGATCTCGCCGGCGGCGCCGGTGGGCAGGGCGAGGGCGCCGGCCATGACGCCGCAGAACTTGACGAACTCGCGGCGCGAGACGCCGCGGCGTTCGAGCTCGCTGAGGATCGTGGCCGAGTCACCCATCGCGGAGCCCTCCTTGGGCTGTGACCGCTGTCATACGCGGCCAGTGAAAGGTGAACTTCGCGACGGTGATGTGCAGCGAGCGAACACACCCGGCCCTGTGACGGCGATCTCGTCGAGGGGTGCGATCGTCACGTCCGCCGCGCGGCGCCGCTCCTCGACGCCGAAGGCAAACCTGCCGATGCTCCGCTCCGAAGGAGGCACCGCATGAGATCACGATTCTTCACCGCCCTCGCCGCCGGCGCGGCGGCGCTCACCTACGCCGCCTATCGCACGGAGCTCAACGCCGCCAAACGACGACTCGAAAGCGGCAACAAGCTCGCCGGCTCGATCGAATACGGCGAGTCAGGCGACGGACCGCCGGTGCTCGTCATCCACGGCGCCGGCGGCGGCTTCGACCAGGGTCTGGCCCTCGGCCGCACGTTCCTCGGCGACGACTACCGCGTCATCGCTCCCTCGCGCTTCGGCTACCTCGGCACGCCGCTCCCTGACGACGCGTCGCCCGAAGCGCAGGCGGACGCCCACCTGCGGCTCCTCGACGCGCTGCAAATCGAGAGCGTGCCGGTGGTCGGCGTTTCCGCAGGCGGCCCATCCGCCGTGCACTTCTGCCTGCGGCATCCGGAGCGCTGCTCGGCGCTCGTGCTGGCCGTGCCGATGGCGTACGTTCCGAACCGCGCGCCCGTCCGCACGCTCTCGCCGCTCTTCACGACGGTGCTGAACGTCATGACGGAGTCCGACTTCCTCTTCTGGACGGCGACGAAGGTCGCCCACGCGACGCTCGTGAAGACGCTCCTCGGCACTCCGCTCGACGTCTACGACAACGCCGCGATCGAGGAGCGCCGCGCCGTCGACGCCATGATGCGCAGCCTGCTTCCGATGAACCGCCGCGCCGCCGGAATTTGGAACGATTCGGCGGTTGCATCGACGCTGGCGCGCCCCGCGCTCGAAGAGATCCGCGTCCCGACGCTGGTGATCAGCGCCGAGGACGATCTGTATGGAACGTACGCGAGCAGCGTCTACACGGCGGAGCAGATTCCGAACGCGAAGCTCGTCACGTTCGCGGCCGGCGGCCATCTGCTCGTCGGCCATGAAGGAGAGGTGCGGTCGCAGATCCGGAGCTTGCTTACGCAGCCCACCACAGATCGGCATCCCGTTGCCGCTCGCGCCGCCGCGCTGTGACGCCGAGCTTCTCGACCTCGGCCACGACCGCCTCGGCCGCCGCGGGGAGCGCGGCGGTCACGGCCGGGGACAGCCCAATGCCCATCTCCGTCGCCTCGGGCACGACGCCGACGAGGGTCACGATGCGCGGACTCTCGCTGGTGAGGTCGAGCATCAGCAGCGTCTCGCGCAGAGCCGGGTCGTGCGGCGAGACCCGCAGGCCCGGCGAGTACTTGAGGATCTCGCCGCGGTCATAGATGCGCAGCGAGCCGGGCGGGAGGGAGGCGGAGACGGCGTCGACGAGGACGACGGCGTCGAAGCCGGCCAGGTGCATCGGCAGCTCGATGGCGGGCGTGCCAAGGTCCTCGACGACGACGTCGCCGTCGAACTCCCATTGCGAATCGACCAGGCGCACGACGGACGGTCCGACCGCGTCGTCGTGCGCCAGGACGTTGCCGATGCCGTAGATGCCGATGCGCATGGGGTCTCCGTTCAGGTCACGGGGAACAGGGAACAGGAAACAGGTCATGACCTGTCACCCGTAACCTGTTCCCCGTCACCTCTACTGCACCTTCACCCTCGCAATATTCTTCCCCTCCGCATCGAACGTGTGCACCGCACACGCCATGCACGGATCGAACGAGTGGATCGTGCGCACGACCTCGAGCGGGTGGTCGGGCTGGGCGACGGGGTTCTTCAGCAGCGACGCTTCGTACGGGCCGATCTTGCCGTCCTTGTCGCGCGGGCTGGCGTTCCACGTCGTCGGCACGACGGCCTGGTAGTTCTTGATCTTGCCGTTGTCGATGACGACCCAGTGCGACAGCGTGCCGCGCGGCGCCTCGTGGAAGCCGACGCCTTCGATCTGGCCTTTCGGGAAGACCGGCTGGTTGAAGACCTTCGTGTCGCCTTTGAGGATGTTGTCCGTCAGAAGCTGCCACTGCTGCAGGGCCAGCTCGGAGAGCACTGCGGTGCGCACGGCGCGCGCGCCGTGGCGGCCGAGGGTCGAGTGCAGCATGGCCGGCGTGGCCTGCACCTTGGCGATCGCCGAGATCTTCGCCAGCGCCGCGTCCGTCCACTTCTTCATCAGCGGATCGCCGGCGGCGTAACCGCACAGCACGTTCGCCAGCGGGCCGACCTGCGCCGGCTCGCCCTGGAAGCGCGGCGCCTTCACCCACGAGTACTTGCCGTCTTCCTTCCAGTCGGTGAGCTCCGGCTCGGTCTTCCCCTCCCACGGATGCAGCGGCCCGCCGCCGGTGTAGTACGCGTGCGTCGAATCCTCGGTCACGCTCTTGCGCCAGAACTCGTCCTTCTGTCCCTTGATCGGCTTGAACTTCGCGAGATCGCCGTTGGGGATGTAGCCGCCCGGCAGCGCGTACTTCGTCGACTTCTCGTCGAGCGGCAGGTCGGGCACGGAGAGGTAATTCGTCACGCCCTTGCCGTAGCCGAACCACTCCGGATAGAGGCCGGCCACCGCGCAGACGTCGGGGACGTAGACGTTCTGCACGAAGGGGATGACCTTGTCGAGCAGCGCCTTCATCGAATAGAGGCGGTCGAGGTTCAGCGTGGCCTGGCTGTCGAGGTTGATCGCGTTCGCCACGCCGCCGACGGCGACGTTCTGGATATGCGGCGTCTTCCCGCCGAGCATGGCCACGACCTGGTTCGCGTAGCGCTGGTACTCGAGCGCCTGCAGGTAATGCGCGACGGCGAGGAGGTTGATCTCCGGCGGCAGCTTCATGGCCGGATGGCCCCAATAGCCGTGGGCGAAGATGCCGAGCTGGCCGCTCTCGACGAGGGCCTTGATCTTCGTCTTGACCGCGGCCATCTCGTTCTTCGAGTTGCCGGGCCAGTCGCTGAGGCTCTCGCCGATCTGCGAGGCCTTGGCGGGATCGGCCTTCAGCACCTGCGTGACGTCGACCCAGTCGAGCGCCGAGAGCTGGTAGAAGTGGACGACGTGATCGTGCAGGGCGTGCGCGATCATGATCAGGTTGCGGATGTACTGCGCGTTGAGGGGAACGTCGAGGTTCAGGGCGTCCTCGACGGCGCGCACCGACGTCAGCGCGTGCACGGTCGTGCAGACGCCGCAGAAGCGCTGCGTGAACAGCCAGGCGTCGCGCGGGTCGCGGCCGACGAGGATCCGCTCGATGCCGCGCCACATCGTCGACGACGCCCACGCCTTCTGCACCGCGCCGTCGTCGACTTCGACGTCGATGCGCAGGTGCCCTTCGATTCGGGTGATCGGATCAATGGTGATGCGTTTCGTCATGTGTTTCTCCTAGGCGTGTTCCGCCGCGACGATGGGGAACTTCTTGACGACGGCGATGTAGATGGCGATCTCCGCGGCGACGAGACCGACCGTCACGACGATCTCCGGCACCGACGGGAAGTAGTGCCAGCCCGGCCCGGGCTGGAAGGCCAGCAGGTAGGCGTCGAAGCGATAGAGCGCGCCGCCCACGGCCAGCAGGATGGCCTGCCGGAAGATGTTGCCGAGCGAGTAGTGCTTCGTCTTCGTGAAGAGAATGACCACGGGGGCGATGAAGCAGAGGAACTCGATCCAGAACCAGAACGCGTACTTCGTCGGGCCAAAGGCGTAGCCGAGGCTGCCGCGCGCGGCCAGGTCGACGAAGCGGATGATGACGAAGAGGAGGCTGCACCACGCCGCCACTTTGGCCAGCTGGCGCAGCATCGGCGTCTCCGGCTTGTGCCCGAAGGCCTTCGACGAGAACGTCGCCTCGAAGACGACGATGGCGAAGCCCATCATGATGCAGCCGATGAGGAAGAGCAGCGGCAGCCACGGCGAGAACCACAGCGGATGCATGCGCGGCCCGGTCAGCATCATCAGCGAGCCGAGCGACGACTGGTGCATCGTCGGCAGAAGCATGCCGAGGGCCACGATGAAGACGAGGAGCTTGTCGAAGATCGGCAGGGCTTTGTCGGCGATGCGGCCGATGGCGTTCGGCTGTCCTTTGAACTTCTCGAGGACCGCCGGCGTCAGCTCGAGGTAGAGCACGACGCAATAGGCCATGATGCAGAGCGCGACTTCGAGAAGCGCCGAGTTCAGATTCCAGTGGTTGATGAAGAGCGGCAGCTTCCACGCCTGCCAGGGGCGGCCGATGTCGATGACCACGGAGAAGCCGGCGATGGAGTAGCCGAGGGCGCTGGTCAGGATGGCCGGACGGATCAGCGGGTGGTACTTGCCCTTGTTGAAGATGTAGACGAGGAGGGCCATCGCGTAGCCGCCGCAGGCCAGCGCGGTGCCGGTGACGACGTCGAAGGCGATCCAGAGGCCCCACGGGTATCCGTCGCTCAGCGCGGTGGTGGCGCCGAGGCCGGCGGCGAAGCGCCAGACGATCGTCGCGCCGGCGAGCGCCGCCAGGGCCACGAGGACGAGGAACGAGCGGGTGAAGAGAGGCCCGCCAACGGCTTTAGCGTTCGTCATGCTCGCCCTCCGATGATTTGCGGTTGCGGAACATCACCGCGCCGAGCAGCGCGTAGAGCGCGACCGGGGCGATGAAGCCCTTGTAGATGCCGTGCTGCACGGTCTGCTGGACCTCGGGCACGGGCTGGTCGGTGTTGAAGCGGAAGCCGAGCTCCTCGAACGGGACGTGCGAGAGGTAGAGCACCTGCGTTCCGCCGAGCTCTTTCTCGCCGTAGACCTTCGGGACGTAGGTGTTCGGCTCGGCCTGCAGGCGGCGGTGCGCTTCGTCGAGCAGGGCGTCGTACTGGCCGAAGATGACGGCCTTGCGCGGGCAGACTTCGGTGCAGGCCGGCTGCTTTCCTTCGGCGAGGCGCTCTTTGCAGAGCTCGCACTTGATCAGCTTCGGCGCGGCCTTGCTCCACTCGAACTTCGGGACGTTGAAGGCGCAGGCCATCGAGCAGTAGCGGCAGCCGACGCAGAGGCTTCCATCCCAGCTGACGATGCCGTTCTTCCCTTTGTGCAGCGCGCCGAGCATGCAGGCGCCCACGCAGGCGGGATCGACGCAGTGCATGCACTGCTTCTTGACGTACGAGCCCGACTCCGCGCGCTGGATGACGTTGCGCGTGAACTCGTTGAGCCCGTCCGGCGCGTCGTAGAGCTTCGAGGCGCGCCGGTCGGCGGGCATGTTGTTGCTTTCCTTGCACGCGACGACGCAGGCCTTGCAGCCGACGCATTTCGTGGCGTCGTAGAGGAGGCCGATGGCGTCGGAAGGAACTTTCTTTCGCTCGCGCGCAAGAGCCGGCGTCGAGACGACGGTCATCGACGCGGCCGCGGCGGTCGCGGCGAATCCTTTCAGGAGCGTTCGACGATCGGTGGCCATCGTCCTACTCCTTCTCGGATTCGGTGTCGTCGTTCAGCTTGCGCGAGGCGATGATGCCACCGCCGATCAGCGCGCCGCCGATGACGCCGGCCACGCCGGTGGCGATGGGGCTGACGGGCTGGTGCTCCGCCCAGATCGGCGGGTAGGCGTCGGGCGGGAAGGCGCGCTTGATGTCGACGGTCTCGTGGATGGGCATGGTGAAGACGACGCCCTGCTCGGTGCAGCCGACGCAGGGGTGCCCGATGCCGATCGGCCAGGCGTCGACGACTTCGTTGAAGTGCCGCGTCGAGCAGGCCGCGTGCGTGATCGGACCCTTGCAGCCGAGCTTGTAGAGGCAGAAGCCGCTGCGGTGCCCTTCGTCGCCGAACGACTGCGCGAAGCGGCCGGCATCGAAGTGCGGGCGCCGCGGGCAGTGGTCGTGGATGTAGCGGTCGTAGGCGAACTTCGGCCGGTTCTGCTCGTCGAGCGCCGGGAGCTTGCCGGTGCGCGCGTATTCGAGGACGGTGGCCAGCAGCGTGTACGGGTTCGGCGGGCAGCCGGGGATGTTGACGACCGGCTTGTTCTTGATGAGCTTGATCGCGCCGGTGGCTCCGGTCGGGTTCTCACCGCTCGAAGGGACGCCGCCCCACGATGCGCAGGAGCCCATGGAGATGACGGCGGCGGCGCGGCTGGTGACCTCGTCGAGGACCTGCAGGCCGGGCTTGCCGGCGAGGTAGAGGTACTTGCCGTTGTCCTTGGTGGGGATGGCGCCCTCGACGACGACGACGTACTTGCCGTCGTTCGCTTTCATGGCGTCCTGCAGCGCCAGCTCGGCGTCGTGGCCGGAGGCAGCCATGACGGTCTCGTGGTAGTCGAGGGAGATGATATTGAGGATGAGGTCGGCCAGGTCGGGCTGCGACGTGCGCAGCAGCGTTTCGGTGCAGCCGGTGCAGTCCTGCATCTGCAGCCAGATGACTGAGGGCCGCTTTGCTTTGCCGATTTCCGCGGCCACCAACTCGGGGCTGAGATGGTTGGTGATGGCCAGGCCGACCGGCGCGACGACCATCAGTTTGCCGCAGAAGTTGATGAAGTGACGGCGGCTCACACCGGCGCGCTCGAGACGGGCAGCGATGGAGTCGTCCGCGGGTGTGCGGTACGCGCTCATGGGGTCTCCTTCCAGCGGGCGAGGGTAGAAGAGCGTTTTGAACGCGCGGTGCACGCTGCGCTACGGTTCAACGTGCGAGCGATCACGGCACCTGAGTGATAATCGAGCGAGATGTCCGAGCCACTCGACGACGATCGGCTCTACAAGATCGGCGAGGTCTGCCGCATCGCCGACGTTCAGCCATACGTCCTGCGATATTGGGAGACGGAGTTCCCCTCGCTCGCTCCGAACAAGAGCGGCGGCGGCCAGCGCCTCTACACGCGCCGCGAGATCGACGTGATCCTGCGCATCAAGCAGCTGCTGTACTCGGAGGGGTTCACGATCGCCGGGGCGAAGAAGAAGCTGGAAGTGGAGGAGCCTTCTACGGCGCCGGCCAAGGACGTGAACAGGGCGTTGCGCGAGGTGAAGGCCGAGCTGACGGCGATCCTCAGGATGCTGGACGAGTAGGAGCGCTCCGAAACAGCGCCACGATCTTCTCCAAACCCGTCCGATCCTCCTCGTCGAACGCGTTCAGTCGATCCGAGTCGACGTCGAGCACCGCGATCAACTCGTGATCGGGACCGAACACCGGCACGACGATCTCCGACTTCGAATTCGGGTCGCAGGCGATGTGGCCCGGGAAGGCGTTGACGTCGGGGACGACGATCGTCTCCCGCCGCGCCGCGGCCGTCCCGCAGACGCCGCGGCCGAATTCGATCTGCAGGCAGCCGACGGTGCCGATGTAGGGGCCGACGACGAGGCGGTCGCCGCAGACGCGGTAGAAGCCGGTCCAGAAGAACGCTTCGAAGCGGTTGGCGAGGACGGAGTTGATCGTGGCCATGAGGGCGATGTCGTCGAGCGTCGCGCCGCCCTCGTCGCGCCAGACGGCGGCGATGGCGTCGTAGCACTCGGCGTACGCCTCGGCTTTCACGAGAACGCGCTCCGGTAGATGCGCTCGTACTGCGCGGCGGAGCGGTCCCACGAGAAGTCGGCGCTCATGCCGTTCTGCTGGAGGTGCTTCCACGTCTTGGCCTCGCGGTAATTGAGCGCGCCGATCCACATGGCCAGGTAGAAGTCGGCGTCGCGGCGGCCTTCGAAGCCGAAGCCGTTCGCAGTGTCGATGTTCGTCCCGTCGAAGGGGATCACCGTGTCGGCCAACCCGCCGGTCAGGCGCACGACCGGCAGCGTGCCGTAGCGCAGCGCGTACATCTGATTCAGCCCGCACGGCTCGTAGATCGACGGCATGAGCAGCAGGTCGCAGCCGGCGTAGATGCGGTGCGCGAGCGCGGCGTCGAAGCCTGTGATGACGCGGCAGCGCTCGGCGTGCTCGCTGCCGATGCGGCGCAGCGCGTCCTCGTAATGCGGGTCGCCGCTGCCGAGGACGATCGCTTGCGCGCCGGCGTGAAGGATCCGCGGGAGCGCGGCGACGAGGAGATCGATCCCCTTCTGGTCGACGAGGCGCGACACGAAGCCGTACAGCGGCGTCTTCGCGGCATGGCGCAGCTTGATCTCCTTGAGCAGGGCGCGCTTCGACAGGGCCTTGCCGTTGAGGTGCTCCCGATCGAAGCTCGAGGCGATGTTCGCGTCGGTCGCGGGATCCCACTCCTCGACGTCGATGCCGTTGAGGATGCCCGTCAACTTGAACGACAGGCTGCGCAGGATGCCGTCGAGCCCCGCGCCGAGCTGCGGGGTCTGGATCTCCCGCGCGTAATTCGGCGACACGGTCGTGACCTGGTTGGCGAAGATGATGCCGCCCTTCATCAGGTTGAGGTCGCCCCAGTGCTCGACGCCGTCGGCGCGCCAGTAGCGGCTGTGCAGGCCGAGGGCGGCGAAGCGGTCGGCGCCGGCGATGCCCTGGTAGTTGAGGTTGTGGATGGTGTAGACGGAGCGCACCCCGGCGAAGTACGCGCTGCCGCGCAGCCCGGAGTCGAGATAGACCGGCAGCAGCGCGGTGTGCCAGTCGTGGGCGTGGACGATATCGGGAGCGATGCCGAGGAGCTCGCAGCCGCGGATGATGGCGCGGCAGAAAAAGGTGTAGCGCTCGATGCCGTCATCATAGCCGTCGAGGCGCGGCGCGTAGATCTGGTCGCGGTTGAAGAAGTAGTCGTTCTCGACGAGGACGATGGGGATGTCGGTCCCCGGCAGTGCCGCACGCCGATACGTGGCCTCGGCCGCCCAATTGGCCCACAGGATGTGGGTGGTGGGAAGGATGACCTCGGGCTCGGCGCCGTCGCGGGCGAACCACTCGCGCGCCTGCCGGTAGTACGGCATGAAGATGACGATCTGGTGCCCGAGCTTTTGCAGGGCCTTCGGCAGCGATCCGCAGACATCGCCGAGCCCGCCGGTCTTGGCGATGGGGGAGACCTCGGCGGTGGCAAAGAGGATCTTCATGAGACCAGGATGGCTGCGTAGCCAACCACGTGCCCGTAATCGTGATTGATGTCCCCCGAGGTGGCGTGCTTGAGCAGCCGCGCGCGCGTGGCGCCGAGGGCCTTCGCCGCCACGAGCATGACCGTCGAGGGGATGAACCCACACATGGAGACGTCGTGCTCGTCGACGGCGTCCCAGAGGCCGCGAGGGTCGAGCTCGACGACCTCGTCGATCGCGAGCTGGTCCTTGCGCAGCGTCGTCTGCTGGTCCTCGTAGTGATTGAGGTCGGAGCTGGCCACGATGCCGATCTCGCGATCGCGCACGACCTCGGCGATGGCGCCGCCGATCTCCTCGCAGAGCGCGAAGTTGTGGGTGGCCAGGCAGAGCGGGACGAAGGTGAAGTCGCCGGCCAGCATCTGCAGGAACGGCAGCTGGACCTCGAGGGAATGCTCGCGGGCGTGAGCTTTCCCGTCGTCGGCGAGCATCGGCGCGCGCTTCATCAGCTCCTCGGCGAGCGCCGTGTCGACTTGCGCGTCGCCGAGCGGCGTCCGCCACGCCCCGCCGCGATTGATGGCCGCAAAATGCCCGTAGCCGGTGTGGTTCGGACAGAGGATGACGTAGCGCTTCGGCAGCGCCGCGGTCTTGTAGAACGCACCGGCGACGTGGCCGCTGTACATGAGCCCCGCATGCGGCACGACCGCGCCGATGAACGGCTCCTTCGCCGCCGGCTCAGGGTTGGCGTCGAGGCACTGCGCGACCTGCTTGCGAAGCCGATCAGGCGTGCCTTCGTAGAACTGGCCGGCGACGGCGGGCGGGCGGGTGGGCATGGGGGGAACTGTAGCGCAGCACAAGGCGCAGAGCGCAGGGGGCAGGGCGCAGATGGTGTTCTGGCCGGTGCACGCGCACCGGCAAGTCAACCACCTGCGCCCCGCGCCCTGCGCCCTGCCCCCTCAGTCGTGCGGAAAACTCGGCGCATAAAGCACCGCATTCAAAAACAGCGGCAGCGTCCCCCGCCAGAACAGCCGGAAATGCGGGTCGTCGGCGAACGTCACCACGTAGCCGCGGCCGTAGCGCTCCGCGACCATGTAGGCCGAGCCCTTGAGGCGGTCGAGCGACTCGGGCCAGGCCACGCCGGCGGCGAGGGGGTTGTCCTTGTCGATGGTGACGATGTTGTCGACCTTGTGCGCGACCGGCAGCAGCGCGTCCGGACCGTCGATGAGGACGAACGGCGGGCGCGGCACGCCGAAGGTGAAGAAGGTGTGCTCGTTCATCTTCGTGCGGAACGCGGCGCCCGGCACGCTGTACTCGTGGTAGCGCTCCTCGGCCGGCGGATTCTTGTCGTCGTCCTTCTTCTTCGGCGGCTCCCACATCTTCACCTTGGAGATGTCGGTGTCCTTGTCGCGCAGGAAGCCGCTGGCGCTGCCGACGGCGACGACCGTGCCGCCGCCGTTGATCCACGCCTTCAGCTTCTCGATGCCGCCCTTGCCGAGGCGGTCGTGGTACCCGCCGCCCTCGGGGAACACGAGGACGCGGTAGTGCGAGAAGTCGGTGCCGCGCAACGCGTCCGTGGAGATCGTCGTGTGCGGGATGGGCGTGTCGACGTCGAGCGTGTGCCAGAGCATGCCGTACGACGTCGGATTCGTGCCGTTGCCGCCGACGAGGCCGATCTTCGGATCGCGGATGTAGTGGATGCGCTCGGAGCCGAAGGCGGTGCCGCCGATCCATCCCGTCTCGACCGGGAAGAAGGCCACGGCCTCGTCGCGGCTGATGCGCTCCAGCGCGGCGTCGACGTCGCTCTTGTTGTTCCCCTTGAGCACGACGACCGTACCGCGCGCGAAGGTGCGGTCGGCGACGACGATCGGCTCTTCGCTGACGTTGAACTTGATCTCGTCGCGCAGCAGGCGCCCGGCGACACGATAGACGTTCGGCTCATTGCCGTCGACGAGGTAGCCGTAGCCTGCCGCGTGGAAGGCCGGCGCCGCCGGCGCGGCGATCGGCTTCGCTCCCGCGACCGGCGCGGACGTCGACCACGCCTCGACGTTCATCGCCAGCGGCAGCGACCACGCCGTCAGGTCGTAGAACTGATCGGGCTCGTCTTCCTGCGTACGCTGGCGCTGCTCCTCGAGAAATCCCTTCGTGAACACCGGCGTCCGCTCGAGCAGCGTCTGCACCAGTCCGCCCGCGGCCTGCCGCGTGGAGACGACTGCGGTGCCGGCGGGGAAGGTGCGGCTCTCGTCCTTGCCGCTGTCGACGCGCGTGGCCTTCACCGTCACCGGCGCGGTCAGCGTCCCGATCACGATCTCCTGGCGCTGCAGCATGTCGATGAGCGGCTGGAACCCGGGCGAGCCGGCGGCGAGGAGGAACGTCGTCTCCGGCGCCGTGATCTGCGTGCGCGCGGCTTCGTACGTGTAGCGCAGCAGATCCTCGCGATGCGCGGCGGCGGTGCGCAGCGTCGTGAGGCCGCTAGTGGTGTGGCGGGCGATGCGGTCGGCGAGGGTGTAGACGCTGCCGTCGTCGCGCTGCACGGCCACGCCGGCGCGGCTGTGCCCCGCGACCTCGTACGTCATCCCGATGGCACCGTGCAGCGAGGGCCAGGAGTCGCCGTAGCCGGGGTAGAAGAGGTCGAAGGTCTCGCCGACGAAAAACGCCCAATGATTTTTCGTGAAGGCCTCGGCGTTGGCGCGGCCGAAGACGTCGAGCCAGCGGTTCACGTCCTTCGGCAGGTTGGCGTTCAGCGGCTTGGCGTCGGGCGGGAAGAAGTACGTCGAGTTGTAGAACATCTCGTGGAAGTCGACGAAGACTTGCGGCATCCACTGCCGGTACTGGACGATGCGCGCGCGCACCTCGCGCTGCGACGACCAGGCCCAGTCGCGGTTCATGTCGATGAGGTAGTGGTTGAAGCGCCCGCCCGGCCACGGCTCGGTGTGCTCGAAGGCGTCGGGGTTCGGGTTCGGGGCGATGCCCTCGCTGCGCGCGAACCATTGAATATAGCGCTCGCGGCCGTCGGGGTTGAGCAGGGGGTCGATGACGACGACGAGGTTGTCGAGCATCGGCGCCGAAGCGGGATCGTTGACGAGGGTGCTGGCCACGGCCATGGCCGCTTCGGCCGACGATGACTCGTTCCCGTGCACGCCGAAGGCGAGCCAGGCGACGGCGGGACTGCTCGCGGCGATCTCACGCGCCCGCTCGGCGCTGACGGTGCCGTTCGCGAGCGAGACGACGTTCGTGCGGCTCTGCTCGAGGTTGGCGCGGTTCTTCGGCGAGGTGATGACGGCGAGGATCAGCGGGCGATGCTCGTAGGTCTCGCCGAATTGCTGGACGGTGATGAGGCTCGAGTTTTTCGCCAGGGTGTTGAAGTAGTCGACGATGCGCGGCCACGGCGTGAAGCGGTCGCCGAGCTTGTATCCGAGGAATTGCTCGGGGGTCTGGGCGACGGCGGTGGTGGCGAGGAGGAGAAGGGCGAGGATGATTCGTCTCGTCATGCGTTTTCCAGTTTATCCCGCGCGACGACGCGGGATCAGCGGAGCACCTGCCGAATCGTGCTTCGTGGCCCGGCCTGCGCAGGTGCTCCCGTGATCCCGCGTCTTCGCGCGGGATAAACTATGAAGAACTACGA
>JBKOUP010000352.1:0-6274 GCA_046723495.1 Acidobacteriota bacterium | reverse complement strand
AGGCTCCGGACGGTTGCGATTCGCAAGGGATAGGTGGCGGTTGCGAGCAGTCCAAGCAATTCGCGTTCATGGTCGCAGAGTACACGGGCAACAGGACCGGAGCGCGACGCCTTGGGCATCGCTTGCGAAATAGCGACGTCGCTCTCGAGCTTTTCGATCAGCAACTCTGCAATTCGCCTTGCGGAATACTGGCGAGCATCAACATACTGCGTCTTCTTCTTCAGGCCCGGCAAAGCGCTGTCATCGAGGCGAACAGGAAGAATGAATTCCTTGTCCCGATTGCGAGACTCGCGGCGCGCCGCCCGCAATTCGAAGCGCGGCCATTCTTTCCGAATGTAATCTTCGGAGATGAAGGGGACGACATAGTGAGTGCCCGGACCGTAGATTCGCTGAAACTCACGATCGTCCTTACCCCAAAGCCTACTGGTCTCTGCGGGAGCAAAGAACGCCTTGACGTTCCGTTTATGCAAGTATCCGAAGACAGCCTTCACCAAGGCCTCGTCTTCGCTCGCGTACGAGAGCGCCACTGCGTACTGATCAGCCGAATCAGTCATGGAGCGTGCGAGCGTGTGCCTCCCGGAACGCTAGGATCTTGCGCGCCGGTCTCCCGGACATCAACTCCACTCCTAACGACAATGTCTGCATTTCGGTTACCAGCGTAGATCTCCGGACAGCGTCTAAGGTCGTTGGCAACTGGCTGTCTGCCGAGGAGGATAAGAGCTCCGCGGCAAGAGTGACACGATGAAGATCCCTCCCGGCATCGCCGCGAGTGCCGCACGATGGTACTGCAGGAATTAGGCGGGAGCGTCGATGCGTAATCTCGTGCTCATGGAAACGGCAGCGTGACGATCACCACCTCAACACCGGCGGCGACGCAGGCTGAAAGAGCCATCCGCCATCCGCTGCATACATCCGAGCGCTGAGACAACTGTGTCAAGCAGAATTCGTCCATGGTGATCTGGATCATCTACCGAAAGCAGCGGCGGTTCTCGCGCGTACGCCTCGCGCGTGCTCGGCAGGTCCGTCGCCTGGGTCGAGAAGAACCGCTTCGAGCCGGAGCGGGGCGACTTCCTCGCATGGGAGGGGTGGTGCTTCTCGTCCGGCCGCGCACTGCCTTGACCCGCCGCCGCTCATCAACTGAAGAGCTGCTCCGAATCGTCGATCGCGTGCATCGGATCATCGGTCGCGGAGATTGAACGCCGGGACGAATCGACCTCGCGTTCGATCCCTGCGATCGATTCATCGATCCGAGGGACCGATCGATCGGTCCTCAGGACCGAATCGTCAATGCGCGCGATTGAATGTTCGATGCCGGGGAGTGACTCCTCGGTCCGAACGACCGATCATTCGGTGCGCCGGATCGACTGATCAAAGGGTGCGATTGAATTTTTGGTGATCGAGACCGAACGTTCGGTCCTGGCGACTGAATGTTCGGTGCCGGCGACCGATCCTGTGACCGCTATCACCCATCGCTGTTTGAACCGGATCGCAGGAACATTTTCCGGGGACCGCTTCGTAACATTTTTCTCCTCCGCACGGCGCCGTGAAAGAGAGAGAAAGACCAGGAATCCATGAAAGCCTCCGACATTCAGACCACGACAACCCCCGACTTCACAACTCTCGTCGCAAAACTCATCGATCAGGTACGTTCCATCCGCGAGCAGATTCCCGGTTTTACGCTGCCGCATCCGCTGCAACCCGACCTTCGCGGGCCGGCGGCGAACGTTCCGCCGCCTGCCATCGATGCGGCCATTTCGGCTTCGCTCGCGCACAAAGCGCTGGCCGAGTCGATCGACGCGGCCGAGGTTCAGTCCGACGAGCAGTTCGCGCGTGTCTTCGCCGATCTGCGCGACGAGTTGAAGATCCTCTACGCCGGCATCGACTACACGATCCGTTCGAAGCGCTTCAACGCCGGCCAGGCCACGCTGAACGTTCTCAGCATCGCCCGCCGGCTGGCCCGAAAGCCGGAGAACGCCCAGCTCAATTCGCACATCGAGGCCATCGAGAAAGCGCTGCATCGACGCCGCCGCAACGGCAAGACCACCGAGCCGCCGCCGCCGAGCGCATAAAGGCAAAAAGAGATCCGGCGTGGCGCCGCGCCGGATCTCGACATCCCGCTCAACATCGTCGCGCTGGTTTCATCACGCGCGAGTTCGGAGGCTGCCGGTTGGCGGACTGCTCGGCCGTCTCCTCGTCCCTTCCGGCGAGAACGTTTCGCCACGCTCTGAGGTAGACGAGCACATCGTCGCGGTCGTTCCGGCGGAGATACGCACGGCCGGCGCGGCGGAGGACGTTCGGATCCGACAGCTTCTCCAGGTGGCGGACGTCGTCGCGCGTCAGGCCGAGTGCGAACATCGCCGCCAGGACCGTGTCGATCAGCAGGCCGCTCGTCGGGCAGTAGCGGTTGGCCTGCTCCTCCCAGTCGCCTTCGCGCTCCAGCGCCGAGGCGTGGATCTCGGCTTGCGTGAGGCCCGTGATCGACTGCGCGAGATGCCCGCAGTTGCACATCCCCATGTGGCCCCACGAGTACGCGCTGTCGGAGGCGAGGCGTTCGATCGTGCGGTCGAGAATGGCGACGAGCTCGCGCATGAGCAGTAGGATACGCCGCCATGAAACGCTTCATCGTTCTCCTGCTCGTTGCCACCGCCGCGTTCGCGCAAAAGACACAGAAGCCGCCGCTGCACGGCGCGCATTGGATGGCCGTCACCGGCAAGCCGCTCGCGGCGACGGCGGGGGCGATGATCTTCCAGCGCGGCGGCAACGCCGTCGACGCCGCGGCGGCCATGATCGCGGCCACCTGCACGATGTGGGACACGCTGTCGTGGGGCGGGGAGACGCAGGCGCTCGTCTACAACCCGCACACGAAGCAGGTCACCGGCATCAACGCCCTCGGCGTTGCTCCGACCGGCGCGACCGCGGCGTTTTTCCACGGCAAGGGGATGAAGTACCCGCCCGAGTACGGCCCGCTGGCCGCCGTCACGCCGGGGACGCCGGGCGGAATCCTGGTGATGGAGGCGGAGTACGGGAAGCTGTCGCTCAAGGACATCCTGGCGCCGGCGATCGCCATGGCCGACGGCTATCCGATCGAGCGCGAGCTCGTCGACACGATCCGCAGAAATCGAAATCGCATCAACGAGTGGCCGTACGCGAAGGCGGTCATGCTCCCGCACAACGGCGCGCCGCCGGAGCCCGGCGAGATCTTCCGCCAGCCCGAGCTCGCCGCGACGCTGCGCAAGCTAGTCGAGGCCGAGCAGGACGCGCTCAAGCGCGGCAAGTCGCGCAAGGAAGCCATCCTCGCCGCGTACGACCGCTTCTACCGCGGCGACATCGCGAAGGAAATCGTCCGCGGCGTGCAGGAGCAGGGCGGCCTCTTCACCCTCGACGACCTGGCCAAGTGGCAGGTGCACATCGAAGAGCCGCTGAAGACGAGCTACCGCGGCATCGACGTCTACAAGCTCAACGTCTGGACGCAGGGGCCGTCGATGCTGCAGGCGCTGAACATCCTCGAGAACGTCGATCTGAAGTCGATGGGCTACAACAGCGCGCGCTACATCCACACCGTTTATCAGGCGCTGAGCCTCGCGTACGCCGACCGCGACTTCTACTACGGCGACATCTACGCCCCGCCGGCCGAGCCGGTGCGCGGGCTGATGTCGAAGGAGTACGCGAAGGAGCGCGCGAAGCTGATCCGCGTCGACCGCAACGATCCCGACATCGCGCCCGGCGATCCGTATCCGTTCCAGAGCGAGACGAATCCGTATCTCGATCTGCTGAAGACGTGGCGCTCGACGGCGACGAGCGTCGCCGAGATCCCGGGCTCGTTCTACGCCGGCACGACCTCGGTCGAAGCGGCGGACGAAGAGGGATGGGCGGTCTCGGTCACGCCGAGCGGCGGATGGGTGCCCGCGGTCATCGCCGGACACAGCGGCATCGGCTTGAGCCAGCGGATGCAGTCGTTCGTCACCGATCCGGCCGAGGGGCCGTTCAACGTCGTCGAGCCGGGGAAGCATCCGCGGGTCACGCTGACGCCGACGCTGGCCTTCAAGGACGGCGCGCCGTACCTCATCTTCTCCGTCCAGGGCGGCGACAGCCAGGATCAGAATCTGCTGCAGTTCTTTCTCAACGTCGTAGAGTTCGGGATGACGCCGCAGGAGGCGACCGAGGCGGCGAACTTCAACACGTACCAGGTGCGGAGCTCGTTCGGGAAGCACGAGATCACGCCGGGCAAGATCCTGCTCAGCACGATGACGCCGCCGTGGGTGCGCGGCGAATTGCGCAAGATGGGTTACTCGGAGATCTTCGAGGAGCGGACCTCGGGGCCGATCAACGCGATCATGATCGACCGCGGGCACGGGACGCTGTGGGGCGGCTCGAGCAATCACGGCGAGGACTACGGAATCGGCTGGTGACAACGTTGTAACTCCCGTTGTCCTCGGCTTCGCAAACTGCTAGCTTGCGCAACCATGCGAATGCGCTCCGTTGCCGTCATCGCCGCTCTTCTCTTCGCCGCTTGCGCCGCCATCCGCGCCCAGAAGGGGCAGCAGGTGCGCGCCGACGGCAGCGAGTTCACGAACCTGCAGGTGCTGCCGTCGAACATCTCCCACGACGAGCTAATCGCCACGATGCGCGGCTTCGCCCGCGCCCTCGGCACGCGCTGCGAGCACTGCCACGTGGAGAATCCGCCGGGGTCGAAGGAGCGCTTCGCCTTCGCCTCGGACAAGAAGCCGGAAAAGAACATCGCGCGCACGATGTTGCGCATGACGCGCACGATCAACAATCAGTATCTGAAGCGCGTCGACGAGAAGGGGCAGAAGGTCGCGTGCATCACGTGCCACCTCGGACATCCGGAGCCGCCGCCACCGCCTCCGCCGCCTCCGCAAAATGAAGGAGCGGCGCCGCCGAAGCCGTAGCCTTCGCGTAGAATTGGGCCTCCTCATCATGGCCCGGCACGACGAACGCGAAGACTACGATCTGCTCAACCAGTACCTCCACGAAATCGCGCAAATCCCGCGGTTGACGCCGGAGCGCGAGCGGGAGCTCGGCTACCGCGTGCAGCAGAACGACAAGAGCGCGCTCGAGGAGCTGGTGAAGGCGAACCTGCGCTTCGTGGTGTCGTACGCGAAGCGCTACCGCAACACCCACGTGCTGTTCCTCGACCTGATCAACGAGGGGAACATCGGCCTGATCCACGCCGCGAAGAAGTACGACCCCGACAAGAACGTGAAGTTCATCACGTACGCGGTGTGGTGGATCCGCCAGGCCATCCTGCACGCGCTGTCGGAGCAGGGGGGCGCGTTCCGCCTGCCGCCGAAGCGCGCGAATCTGATGTACCGGCTGGAGAAGGCGATCGGCGCAGCCATCAACGAGGGCAGCCACATGCCGACGCCGCAGGAGCTGGCGGACGAGCTGGGGGTGACGCTGAAGGAAGTGCAGACGCTGATGCAGGCGAACAGCGACAACTTCTCGCTGAACGCCGAGCTCGACGGCGAGTCGCACACGGAGCTGGCGGACGTGATCGAACAGACGACGATCCCGTCGGCCGAGGACGAGATGCAGGAGCAGTCGCGCCGCCAGGAGCTGCTGGCGCACATCTCGGAGCTCTCGCCGAAGGAGCGGCTGGTGCTGATGCTGCGCCACGGCATCACCGACAACATGCCGAAGAGCATCAAGGAGCTGGCGGCGTTCCTCGGCCGCGAGACCGAGGCGCTGGCAGCGCTGGTGGAGACGTCGCGCCGCAAGGTCTGCGAGGCACTGGCGATCACGGAGAGCGAACTCGCCCAGCTGCTGCTCTACACGAACCCGAACCCGAAGGCGTGGTGGCGCTACTGGTACGAGCTCGGCGACCTGCCGGAGGGGCTGTCGCCGAATATCGACACGACGCGCGTGCCGATGCTGGAGTCGCTCAAGCAGCAGGGGCTGGTGCAGAAGACGGTGGACTCGCTGACGCTGGAGGAGAAGACGATCCTCAAGCTGCGCTACGGCGTGCTGCAGGACGACGAGCTGACGCTGCGCGACATCGGCGAGATTCTCGGGCTGTCGCGCGAGCGGGTGCGCCAGATCGAGTCGCGGGCCGAGGCGAAGTGCCGAAGGAGCGTGCGACGGGATCGGTAGGGGTTCAGCCGATGAGCGCTTCGACGTACGTGAGAATCGTTTCGGCTGCGGCGAGTGCAACCGAAACTTCCTCTGCCGTCGGTAGAAGTGCTTCGCCCGGATATCGATAGAGGACCGCGTACGGAGTCAAGCGGTCGGCGATATCGAGCATCTTGCCCAAATC
>JBKOUP010000129.1:0-8561 GCA_046723495.1 Acidobacteriota bacterium | reverse complement strand
ACCATCATCTGCGCCCTGCCCCCTGCGCTCTGCCCCCTGACAAGCTATTTCCAGCGGATCCTGGCGTCGCGGAAGCGCGTGACGCGGCCGGCGTTGTCGACGACCTCGACCTGCACGTCCGTCAGCTCGTCCGTCCCGCGCGGGCGCTGCGGCACGTAGCAGGTCATCGCCGGCCACGGCACGTTCGGGTAGAACGGCCAGCTGCGGGAGACGTCGTCGCGCGGCGTGAAGAACATCGGCACGCGGACGCGGCCGGCGTCGATGAGCGCGGTCGCGCTCTTGATGCCCGGAGGGGAGAACGCCCAGCCGTCGACGAGCAGCTTGCCGTGGATCTCCTGGCCGTCGCGCGGCTTCTCCATGCGGCCGAAGAGGCTGTGGTTGTACGTTGCTTCGCCGTCGATGAACTTCGTCAGCAGCGGATCGCTGGCCGTGCCGCGGATGCGCGCGTTGCGCGTGACGGCGAAGAGCCAGTCGCCGAGGAGCTCGTGGTCGAAGCGGCGCACGAACGTGAGCCGGCCGCGGGTGATGTTGTCGCGGATCCAGCCGGCCATCACCGGGCCATACTTCCCGGCCCAGTCGGAGTGCACGAGGATCAGCGCGCAGCCGTTGCGCTCGAGCGTGTCGAGGAGCTCGTCGTCGAACTGGAATCGCTCCTCTTTCTCGCGGAGCTTGCGGTGCACCGGCGGCTCGAACCCCGAGGTGCCGTTCATGATCGGCTGGTGATGCACCGTCGCGCCGAGGAGGTAGAGGAACGGCGTGTTGTAGTTGTTGACCGGGAGCTCCAGCGTGGAGCCGCCGGCGTCGCGGCCGTGATCGCGCAGCCAGAGCTGCGCTTCGCTCGGCCGGAACCAGACGTACTCCCAGCGCAGGCGCGGCCAGACGTCGAGGAGCGCCGCGGCGACGAGGACGGCCGCGAGCGCGCCGCGCCACAGCGGCCGGCGGACGAGCGAGAGCAGCGCCGCCGCGCCGAGGGCCATCCACACGGCCAGGCCGACGTCGGCGATCTCGGCGAAGCGCGCCAGGGCCCGGATGCTGCGGAAGACCTGCGAGCGCCGGAAGAGGAACTCGCCGAAGAAGCCGTTGCGCCCGAACGAGCCGAGAAAGCCGACGACGATCCAGAGCATCGCCGCCCACGCGTAGAGCGAAAAGCGCGACGCGGCGATGCGCGCGCGCAGCGTGCCGGTGATGGTGACGCGGACGACGACGAGGACCGCGAGGACGGTGAGCGGAATGTCGGCATCGGAGAAACCGAGGAAGGGGAGCGGCTCGTTGCGGACGATGCCGAAGTAGGCGATGACGGCGACGAGGGCGATGGCGAGGTCGAGAGGCCAGGTGCGCCGTCGTTGCAAGGGGACAGGGGACAGGGGACGGGGGACAGTGAAAGCCGCCGCGCAAAACAGCAAGAGCAACGGCAGGAAACCGGGGAAGAGGTGGCGCTCCGCGCGTGGGAGCTCCGGGTCGACCAGATTCTCGTAGAAGCGGTGGTTCGGGGCGGGGACGAGCCAGTCGGTCCAGCTCGCGGAGCCGGCCAGGGCTTCGCCGCCCATCCGTTTCATGTGGTACTCGCTGGAGACGATCGTGTACGGCAGCAGCACCGGCAGCAGGATCACGATCGCGGCCACGATCGCGGCGAACAGGCGCCAGCGGTATGTCTTGTCGCGCCGCTCGGCGATGGCGAACAGCCAGATCGTCAGCAGCACCGCGACGGCGCTGAACATCAGCCAATAGATGTTCGTCAGGCCGTTCATCACCATGGCCGCGGTGAAGAGCGCGGCGTTGCGCCGCGATGGATTGCGGTGGAACGCGATCAGCGCCGCCAGGATCAGCGGCAGCCATCCGGCCGAGACGATCTGCACGTGCGGGAGGTGGGAGATGCGGAACGACACGAAGGCGTGGAAGATCCCGGCCATCAGCGCGGCGGCCGTGTTGCGCGCGACCATGCGCGCCAGCACGAACGCGCCGTAGCCGCTGAGGGTGAAGCCGAGGAGCATGCCGAGGCTGTGCAGCGTGATGGCGCCGGCGCCGGCCAGCCAGGCCGGGAAGAGCGGCAAGGCCACGCCGAGCATGTTCTCGCTGTACGCCAGCGGCAGGCGCGCCGGCGCGAAGATCGGCGCATCGAACACGTGCAGCGGCTGGTGGACGAGCGCGTAGCAGTCCCACTCCAGGATCCAGGCGTTGAGCAGCGGGTCGCCCTGGTCGGCCACGGCCGAGGAGAGGCGGATGGCCAGCGGCCAGGTGAAGTAGATCGCCAGGGCCAGGTAGAACGCGAAGACAGCCGCCTCGGCCGCGACCCTTTTCAATTTCGGCACGGCGCGCAGTATAGGGGACAAACTTTTTCCGCAGCCCGCCGTCTATAGCGGCAATGCGAACGATTGCCCTCGTTCTGGCGGCCTTGGCCGCCGTCCTCCCGCTCTCCGCCGCCGACGACGGCGACGGCCATCCCACCATCACCATCGCCCGCGCTCCCAGCGGCATCACCGTTGACGGCGACCTCTCCGATCCCGCCTGGAAGTCGGCCACGCGCGTCGACAAGTGGTGGGAGACGAACCCCGGCGACAACAGCGAGCCGAAGGTCAAGAGCGTCGGCTACGTGATGTACGATGACAAGTACTTCTACGCCGGCTTCGAGCTCGACGATCCGAATCCGAAGCAGATCAGCTCGCCCTTCAACGACCGCGATCACATCAGCGGCAACACCGACGACTACGCCGGCGTCATCCTCGACACGCGCCACGATCACAAGACAGCCATCCTCTTCCTGGCCACGGCGCGCGGCATCCAGTACGACGCGGTCAGCGACGACACGACCGGCAACGAGGACTCCTCGCCCGACTTCTTCTGGGACTCGGCGGCCAAGATCAACGACCACGGCTGGACGCTGGAGATCCGCATCCCTCTCTCCACGCTGCGCTACGACACGCGCGATCCGCAGGAGTGGGGCGTCATGCTCTACCGCAACTGGCCGCGCGACCGCCGTTACCAGATGTTCGCGAACAAGATCCCGCGCGGCGGAAACTGTTTCATCTGCAACGAGAACACGCTGGCGGGATTGCGGCAACTGCCGCCCGCGGGGCACATGATCATCGCGCCGTACGCGACGGCCACGCAGGTCGGCGAGCCGCGCGACGGCCTCGGCACGCAGTTCGTGAACCGCCCCGTCGGCTCCAACGGCGGCGCGGACCTGAAGTGGACGCCGACGCCCGACAGCGTCGTCGACGCCACGCTCAATCCCGACTTCTCGCAGATCGAGTCGGACGCGGCCGTGATCACGACGAACGAGCGCTTCGCCATCTTCCTCCCCGAGAAGCGGCCGTTCTTCCTCGAGGGCGTGGAGCTGTTCAGCACGCCCATCCAGGCGGTGTACACGCGCACGATCACGTCGCCGCGCTGGGGCACGCGCTCGACCGGCAAGTTCGGCTCGAACGCCTACACGTTTCTCGTGGCCCAGGACCGCGGCGGCGGCTCGGTCATCCTGCCGTCGGCGTTCGCCTCCGACGTCGCCATCCAGGAGTTCAAGTCGACGGACATGATCGGCCGCGTGCGCCACGACTTCAGCCGCAACTCGTTCGTGAGCATGCTCCTCACCGACCGTGAGCTCGGCGGCGGCGCGCACAACCGCGTCGTCGGCCCCGACTTCCAGCTCAAGAACAAGACCGACACGCTGACCGGACAGCTGCTCCTGAGCGACAGCGCCACGCCGAACCGCACCGACCTCGCCAAGGAATGGAACGGCCAGAAGCTGCGCGGCCACGCCTACGACGTCTGGTGGTCGCATTCGACGGAGAAGTTCGACTGGTACAGCCAGCACCAGAACTACAGCAACGAGTTCCGCGCCGACGCCGGCTTCGTGCCGCAGGTCGGCTACGGCACGACGTACTCGGAGACGGGGTGGACGTTCCATCCGACCGGTTTCTTCAGCCGCGTGCGCACGTTCGCCATGGGGCAGTACGACACCACGGAGGACGGCGCGCTGCTGTACCGGCTGGCCTCCTTCGGCTTCGGCGCCGACGGCAAGATGCGCTCATTCTGGCGCTTCCGCTACGCGTACGACACGGTGCGCAACGTCGACAAGACGCGCGACATCGACTCGCTCTTCCAGCGCCACTACCTGCTCTGGTCCTTCAATTTCGCGGTGAATCGCCTGATTTCGCAGCTTTCGTCGGACGGCTGGGCCGGACAGCAGGTGGACTTCGCCAACAACCGCCTCGGCCACGGCGCGAACGTGAACTATGGCGTGCTGCTGCGCCCCGGCGATCACCTGGAGATGTCGCTGTCGAACGGCGTGCGCTGGCTGCGGGTGAAGAACGGCGTCGACGAGGGCCGCCTCTTCACCTCGCAATTCGAGCGCATGCGCGCTACGTACACGTTCAACCAGAAGATGTTCCTCCGGGCCATCCTGCAGAACCAGCGGACGAATCAGAATCAGGGCCTGTACGACCCGACCATCACCGTCGACCAGCATGGCGGCTCGCTGGCCAGCCAGCTGCTCTTCGCCTACAAGGTGAACTGGCAGACGCTGCTCTTCGTCGGATACGGCGATCTGCGCGAAGTCATCGCCGACGCCGGCGACTTCGCCAGGAGCGGCCGGCAGTTCTTCATGAAGGTGAGTTACGCGTTCCAGCGATGACCGACGCGACGCGGCGGACGTCATCGCTCAACGCGCGGTCGCGGTAGACCGGCTCGACGGTCTCGCGCACGCGCAGGTACGTCTCGCGCGTGCCGCGGCCGAGGCGTAGGGCGATGTCGCGGGCGCGGCCGCGCGTGGCGGCCTCGAAGTCGCGGGCCTGCTGCTCGGCTTCCTCGAGCGACATGGCGTGGCGCGTGCCGAGCGGATCGAGCTCCATGCCGGCGCGCCAGTCGATGGCCTGCGCGGCCACGAGCAGCTCGATGGCCAGGACGTTCTGCGCATTCGCCAGGATCGTCCGGACCTTGCGCGCCGCATGCGTCGACATCGACACGTGATCCTCCGCGTTCGCCGACGTCGGGATCGAGTCGACCGAGGCGGGGTGGGCGAGGACCTTGTTCTCCGACACGAGCGACGCCGCCGTGTACTGCGCGATCATCAGCCCGGAGTTCACGCCCGGACGCGTGGTGAGGTTCTGCGGCAGGTTGCGGTTGTGGTTGCCGTCGAGGAGCATGGCCGTGCGCCGCTCGGAGATGTTCGCCAGCTCGGCGAGGGCGATGGAGAGGAAGTCGGCGGCGAGCGCGATCGGCTGGCCGTGGAAGTTGCCGGCGGAGTAAGCGAGGCGCGTGTCGCCGCGGTAGTCGGGCGGCCAGTTGTCGCGGAAGCGGAGGTCGAACGGCTCGCTCTCGTCGGGAAAGAAGAGCGGATTGTCGGTGGCGGCGTTGATCTCGCGCTCGGCCACGGCGCGCGCGTAGTCGATGGCCTGCCGCGACGCCCCGTGCACCTGCGGCGCGCAGCGCAGCGAATACGGATCCTGCACCGCGCCGGCGCGCTCGACGAGGTGGCTCCCTTCGACGAGCTCGCGCAGGCGCGCGGCGCTGCGGATCTGCCCGGGATGGCCGCGCGCCGCGTGGACCTTGGCGTCGAGCGCGCGCGTGCAGCCGCAGAGCGCCTCGAGCGTGAGCGCGGCCGCTTCGTCGCAGACGTCGGCGAGGCGCTCGGCATCGTAGACGGCGAGGGCGAGCATGGCCGCGGAGAAGTTCACGCCGTTGACGAGCGCCAGCCCCTCCTTGAACGTCGGCTTGATGGCCGCGGCGTCGAAGCCGAGGAGCTGCGGCAACTCGCGCGCATCGCGCGGCGTCGGATCGTCGGTCGTGCAGAAACGGCCGGCACCGAGCAGCGTGGCGAAGGTGTGCGAGAGCGGGCAGAGGTCGCCGCTGGCGCCGACGGAGCCCTGTACCGGCACGAGCGGGATGACGCCGCGGTTCAGCATGGCCTGGACGGCGTCGACCATCGTCCGGCGCACGCCGGAGTGGCCTTGCAGGAAGGCATTGAGCCGCGTGGCCAGCACGGCCCGGATGATCTCCGGCGCGAAGTTCTCGCCGACGCCGACGGAGTGCGAGAGCAGCAGGTTGCGCTGCAGCTGCTCGAGGTCCTCGGGCGCAATTGGCTTGTCCTTGAACTCGCCGAAGCCGGTGGTGACCCCGTACTCGGTCGGCGCGGGCTCGCCTGCCGCCCAGGCCCGGCGGTAGTTGTCAACGGCGCGGGCGATGAGGGCCTCGCTCTTGGCGACGCGCTCGTCGGTGGCGGGATCGCGCTCCACGCGCACCGAGGGGTCACGCGCGATGCGCGCCAGCTCTTCGATGGAGAGGGAGGCGCCGTCGAGGAGCACGCTGCTCATACGTTCAATTTGTGGCGTACACGATCTGCCGTTTCGATCTCCTCGAGGCGGCGGTGAATCGCGCTCGCGAGATCCGTACGCGCGACAGTGAATTGCCCCGACCGCTCGGCCAGCCATTCTTGTCGGCCTGCGAGTGCTCGTGCCCTCTCGCGCCCGGCATCCATGTCTTTGATCGTCACCACTCCTTGCTCTTTCTCGTTCGAGCCGACGAGGATGGCCAGCGGGATGTCGTAGGCGTCGGCGTACTCCAGCTGCTTGCCGAGGCGCTTGGCAGTACCAAGGTACATTTCTGTCGGGATCCCGGCGCGGCGCAGCTCCCACGTCAGCTGCAGGTAGTCATCGACGAGGGCGCGGTCCATCACCGTCACCAGGACCTGCGCGGTCGCTTTGCGCGTGCCGAGGCGCTTGAGTGCTTCGAGCGCGGCCAGGAGGCGGTCGACGCCCATCGAGGCGCCGACGGCGGGGATGCGCTCGCCGAGGAAACGCATGACCAGGTCGTCGTAGCGGCCGCCGCCGAAGACGGAGCCGAACTGCGGCGCGTCGAGGAGGATGGCCTCGAAGACCGGCCCGGTGTAGTAGGCCAGGCCGCGGGCGATGGAGAGGTCGAGGGCCACGCGGTCGTCGCCGTAGCCGAGGGCGTAGAGGTGATTGGAGATGCGCTCGACGAGGTCGATCTGCGCCGGGGCGCTGGCAATCGACGTGAAGAGCTCGCGCAGTTGCCCGACGACGTCGCGCCGCACCTCGGCCTTGATGTTGAGGAAGCGCTCGATGCGCTCGACCTGATCGCGGGCCAGGCCGAGGCCGCGGATCGTGTCGCCGGACTCGTCCTTGTAGCCGTCCATCAGCTCGAGGCGGACCTTCTCGATGCCGACTTTGTCGAGCTTGTCGAGGACGCGGAAGACGTCGACGCTCTGCTCAGGCGCGATGCCGGCGTATTCGAGCAGGAGGTTCAGGATCGCGCGGCTGGAGAAGCGGACGAGGTAGCGGCCGACGTCGAGGGCCTCGAGGCTGTCGCACATGCCGGCCATGATCTCGGTGTCGGCGACCTCGGACTCGGTGCCGACGGAGTCGAGGTCGAACTGCGTGAACTCGCGGTAGCGCCCCTTGTCCGGCTTGTCGGCGCGCCACACCGGCGAGACCTGGTAGCGGCGGAACGGCCGCGGCAAGTCTTTGTACTGCGCGATCACGCGCGCCAGCGGAACGGTGAGGTCGAAGCGGAGGCCGAGCGCTTCGTTCTCCGGATTCGTCACGCGGAAGATCGACTGCTGCGCCTCCTGCCCGGCCGAGCCGGAGAGAACGTCGAGGAATTCGATGGCCGGCGTGTTGAGAGGGACGAAGCCGTAAAGCTCGTAGACGCGGCGGATCGTGTCGATCATCCGCTGCCGGGCGAGCATTTGATCGGGAAGGAGGTCGCGGAGGCCGCGGGAGAGGCGAGGCTCGACGCTTGTCATTCGCGTTGGTACCGAGGGCCGGCTTCGAACCGGCGACCCCCAGATCCACAATCTGGTGCTCTAACCAACTGAGCTACCTCGGCACAAAGAACGCGAAATGATACCCGAAACACGGCAGAGAACGCGCCGCGGGAACGACGTATTCTGCCGGCCGGGCGGAGGCATCAGGCGAGGGAGGCGACGGTCTGTTTCGCTTTTTGTAGCGCGACAAATCGCAGCTCGTCAAATGGCCGCGTCTCGAAGAGCTCATGAGAATAGGTTCGTTTGATCCTGCGCGCGACTGTTTCGACTGCGCGATAGACCGCCACGAGATTCGACAACGTCGGGCGGTGCATTTCGCGCTGAAGTCCGTTCATCAGCTCGCGAAGAAGACCGACCGGTGTTCCATCGTAGATCCGCGGCCGGATTCCACCGAGATCGCTCAGGGCCTTCTGTAAGCGGTACGGGACCGTGTCAAAGACGATCCAACGGTGATGAGGCCCCGTCGATCGGCTGAATGCCACCGCAAGGCCGAGCTCGAACGTCATATTCAGGCGCGGGGTTCGCGGCACTTTGTTGTCCAGACTCATCCAAGAGAGGTCGTGGAACGAATATGCGGCGGAGGTGATCATCTCGCAGATCCGATCGAGTTGAAATCTGCTCGAAGGATCATGGACGGCGGCGGTTGGCACGAGACCATGCGCTGCCGCGCCGGCGATGAACGCGAGGTAGATATTCTCGTACCGCTTCGCGTACGGCACGTTGATGAATGCGAATCGCTTGGTCGAGCCTTGTTTCGCCACGCCTACCGCTTGCTCTTCTTCGC
>JBKOUP010000009.1:0-7457 GCA_046723495.1 Acidobacteriota bacterium | reverse complement strand
GCGCAGGAGCGCGAACGGTTGGCGCAGGAGGCGATGAACGCCGACGTCATGCGGATGCGCAACGACCTCAACGCCGCGCAGGGCGCCGGCACGCTGGCGCCGCAGGTCGTCTCCGCGCGGCAGGCGGATCTCATCAGCCGCCAGCAGGAGCTCGAGCAGTTCCGGCAGGAGCGGCAGGACGCGATGAACAAGCGCGCCGAGGCCGCCGCGGCGCAGCAGGCCGCGATCGACGCGGCGCTCAAGGCGCGCCAGGACCGCGAGGCGCAGGCCCAAGCGCTGAAGGCGCAGGCCGAGCAGGCCATGCTCCAGGCGCAGGCGGCGGAGCAGGCCAAGACCGCCGCCCAACAGGCGCAGGCGGCAGCGGAGAAGCAGGCCGCCGAGCAGGCCAAGGCCGCCGAGACTCAGTCGAAAGCGGCCGCGGAAGCGAAAGCGGCCGCGGAGAAAGCGACAGCCGCGGTGCAGCAGGCCCAGGCGGAGCTCGAGAAGACGCGGCAGGAGCTCGCCGCGCGCGACGCCGAGGCCCGGCAGCTGCGGATGCAGAACGAGCTCGCCCGCATCGCCGCCACGCGGCGCGAGCAGCGCGGCCTCGTGGTCACGCTGTCGTCGGGCGTCTTCTTCGACAGCGGCAAGAGCGCGCTCAAGAAAGGGGCGCAGTCGACGCTGAAGCGCATCGCCGATCAGCTCAAGGGCGACAACACGATCAACGTGACGGTCGAGGGGCACACCGACAACACCGGCACCGCGGCGAAAAACCAGACCCTCTCCGAGAAGCGCGCCGAGGCCGTGCGCGACTTCCTCGTCAACGCCGGCCTGCCGGCCGACCGCGTCACCGCCGTCGGCAAGGGCGACACCCAGCCGATCGCCACGAACAAGACCGCGGCCGGGCGGCAGCAGAACCGCCGCGTCGAGCTGGTCATCGCCGCTCCGACATCGTGACACCTAACGCCGGTCCGATCCCGGCGTCTAACGGCGCAATGGAGGGAACACCATGCGCCGAATCATCGCCGCGCTCGCACTGCTATTCGCCCCATCGCTTTTCGCCCACGGCCAGGACATCTCGATCGACGCCGACAGCAACGGCGACGTGACGTCGTGCAGCCAGATCCGGGTCCGCTTCGACCACGAGAACGCCGTGACCGCCGAGGAGGAGCTACCGGTCGCGAACCTGCGCTCGCTGAAGATCAACAGCGACAAGCACGGCGGCATCCGCGTGCAGGGCTGGGACCAGCCGCGCTACGGCGTCACCGTCTGCAAGGCCGCGGCCTCGGCCGCGACGCTCGCCGGCATTCGCGCGCACCTCAGCGGCAACGAGGTCAGCCTCTCCGCGCCCGACTCCGAGGATCGGTGGGTCGTGCATTACCTCGTGCACACGCCGCGCAACGCCACGCTCGACCTGAGCGCGCACAACGGCCCGATCAGCCTCCACCACGTGAACGGCACGCTGAGCGTGCACGCCCAGAACGGCCCGATCTCGCTGAAGGACTCGAGCGGCACGATCGACGCCACGACGGTGAACGGCCCGATCTCGCTGGCCGGCGGCTCCGGCGACGTGAAGATCGCGGCGACGAACGGCCCGCTGTCGGTGAAGCTCACCGGCGCGCGTTGGGACGGCACGCTCGACGCCACGACGCAGAACGGCCCGGTGTCGCTGAAGATCCCGAAGAACTTCGGCAGCGGCGTGGAGATGACCGTGAACGGCCACGGCCCGATCTCGTGCAAGGCCGAGGGGTGCCGCGACCTGAAGCGCTCCTGGCACGACGACGACAACGACTATCCGAAGAAACTCTCCTTCGGCAACGGCGCGAAGAACGTGACGCTGTCGACGGTGAACGGGCCGGTGTCGGTGAAGGAAGCGGAGTAATTCAGGGGACAGGGCACGGGGCACAGGGCACAGGTCGAGTCCTCGCGACGACACCGTCTGTCCCCCGTCCCCTGTGCCCTGTCCCCTCACGTTAAACTTCCCCCGTGCCCCGGCCAGCTCGCTCTCTCCTCACCGTCCTCGGTGTGACCTTCGGTCTTGCCGTGACGGTGGGGAACATGATCGGCGCGGGCATCTTCCGCTCGCCGGGCGACGTCGCCGAGCAGCTTCCCACCGTCGGCCTCTACTTCGCCGTCTGGATCATCGGCGGCGCGTACGCGCTCCTCGGCGCGAACGCGCTCGCCGAGCTCGGCACGGCCGTGCCGCGCTCCGGCGGGCAGTACGTCTTCGTCCGCGAGGCCCTCGGCGATTACGGCGGCTTCGTCGTCGGCTGGAGCGACTGGATCTCCACCTGCGGCACCACCGCGGCCGTGGCCATCACCCTCGGCGAATACGCCCTCGTCCTCTGGCCCGAGCTCCGCGCCGTCCAGGTCATCGCCCTCGGCGTCATCGCCGTGCTCACGCTCGTGCAGTGGGCGGGCGTGCGCTGGGGCGGCGCCGCCCAGGACGCCACCAGCTTCGCCAAGGGCATCGGCTTCATCCTCTTCATCGTGGCCTGCTTCTGGCTCGGCGCGCGCAACCCGCTGCAGCAGGGTCTCGCCCCGGAGCACGAAGGCTCGCTCCTCGTCGCCTTCGTCGTGGCGTTGCAGCTCGTGATCTACACCTACGACGGCTGGTCCGCAGTCGTCTACTTCTCGGAAGAGGTGAAGGAGCCGGCCAAGAACATCCCTCGCTCGATGTTCGGCGGCGTCTTCGCCGTGATGGCCATCTACCTCCTGCTCAACGTCGCTTTCCTGCGCGTCGTGCCGCTGGCGACGATTGCGCGCGAGAAGCTGCCGGTGGCCGTCGTCGCCCACCATCTCTTCGGCTTCGACGGCGACAACATCACGCGCATCCTGGCCATTGTCGCTCTCCTCGGCGCCGTGAACTCGAACGTGCTGATGGCGCCGCGCGTCGTCTTCGCCATGAGCCGGGACCGCCTCTTCTGGCGGGGCGCGGCCGAGGTCAATCGCGGCGGGACGCCGGACGTGGCGTTGCTGATCAGCAGCATGATCGCCGCCGCGTTCGTGATGTGGGGCGGCTTCGAGCGCGTCGTGGCCGTACTGGCCTTCTTCTTCGTCGCCAACTACACGCTCTCCTTCACGTCGCTGTTCGTGTTGCGAAAACGAAGACCCGACGCGCCGCGCGGCTTCCGCGCCATCGGCCATCCGCTGACGACGGCGCTGGCGCTCCTGGCCTCCGTCGCCTTCCTCGTCGGCGCGATCGTCGGCGATCTCCGGACCAGCGCCTGGGCCGTCGGCGTTCTCGCGGCGAGCGTTCCGGTTTATCTTCTCGTCCGCAAACTGCGATGAGCTGGCAATTCGAACCGAACCTGGCGCGCGCGTCGACGCTGCCGTCGAGCTGGTACGTCGATCCGGCCGTGCTCGAGCGCGAGCAGCGGGCCCTCTTCGCGCGGACGTGGCAGCTCGCCGGGCGCGCCGAGCAGGTCGCCGAGCCGGGCGGCTACTTCACGACGCAAGTCGCCAACGAGCCGCTGCTCGTCGTGCGCGGCAACGACGGCGAGCTGCGCGCGCTCTCGAACGTCTGCCGCCATCGCGCCGGCCCTGTGGCCGAGGGCGAAGGGAAGCGCCCCGTCCTGCAGTGCGGATATCACGGCTGGACCTACGCGCTCGACGGCCGCCTCCTGGCGACGCCGGAGTTCGACGGCGTGGAGTGCTTCGACAAAGGCGCCGTGTCGCTGCCGCGCTTCCGCGTCGAGCAGTGGAACGAGCTGCTCTTCGTGAATCTCGATCCCGCCGCGCCGCCGCTTGCCGAGTTTCTCGGCGACCTGTTCACGCGCGCGTTCGGCGATCCGGCCCGGCCTGCCTCGCTTGCCGCGCGCAAGGAGTGGCTCGTCGACTGCAACTGGAAGGTCTACGTCGACAACTACCTCGAGGGCTACCACATCCCCATCGTTCACCCGTCGCTCTTCCGGGCCATCGACTACCAGCGCTACCGCACGGAGACGCGCGGCAACTATTCGATCCAGCACGCACCGCTGCGCCAGGAGAACGACGACGCCGAGTATTACTGGCTCTTCCCGAACCTGATGCTCAACGTCTATCCCGACAATTTCTCGACGAACCTCATCGTGCCGCTCGGCCCCACGCGCACGCTGACGCTCTTCGAGTGGTACTGCCACAACCCCGACGCGCCCGACGTGCGCAAGCGGATCGACGAGATCGTCGGCTGGAGCGACGAGATCCAGCTCGAGGACATGGCCATCTGCGAGGCCGTGCAGCGCGGGCTCGGCTCAGCGACGTACGACAGCGGACGGTATTCGCCGCAGAGGGAAAACGGCGTGCATCACTTTCATGGACTGTACGCCGATTTGATGTCGGCCCACATGTAAGTTCCGACCGGCTGCAGCCCGTGCGCGCAAAAGAGCTCCTCGTACCACGCCTCGGGCCGGCGGATGAGGCCTTCCAGATCGCCGAGAATGTCGTCCTCGGCCGTCAGGACTTCGAGAAAGAGGATGCCGCCCGCCAGGCGCACGAGCTCCGGGAGGCCGCGGCGCAGCTCCTCGTCGTCGACGTAGTGCATGGCGTCGGAGCAGACGACGAGGTCGAACGTCCGATCGATGTTCAGCGAGGCCAGCTCGCCGAACGATGCCTTGCGGATGTTGCGCGCGCGGCCGAAGGTCTCGACCGCGTAGTCGCTCGGATCGACGCCGAGGTAGTGAACGCGCGGGCGCAGGGCGCGGAGATGCTCGCGCCAGACCCCCTCGCCGCAGCCGACGTCGAGCACGTCGCGCAGCGTCCGCCCCAGCGTGTACTCCGTCTGCGCCACCGCCAGCGCTACCTTGCGGCGCACCTCCGCCGGCGAGTTCACGCGCTGGCGGCGATACCACTTGTCGAAATAGGCCTTGTCGTAGCGTTTCACTGCGATCGGAGAATTGTCGCGCTGGTGTCGTTCGTGCGGTTGTCGGTCGTGGAGAAGTAAACCACGGCATCGCCCGTGACGACACGCACGACGAGCAACGCTCCGGCGATGAGCTGCTGGTCGTTGAGGAACGACGAGAGCGGAATCTGCTCGAAGTAATTCGCCGCGTACGTCTTGAACAGTGTCCCGCCGACGGGCGTGCCGCCGTTCGGCTCGTAGTAGCTGACCGTGAGCGTGGTCGAGCTGAGCGTGCGCACGCCGGCATTCACGCGGAAGTGGTCGAGATCGGCGGGCAGCGTGAACGTCGCCGATTCGGCGGCGCGCAGGGCGTCGGGCGGCGCGACGAGGTCTTCGTAGAAGCCGTTCGTCCCCGCCTCGCCTTTGTCATCGAAGACGCGCGCGGTCACGACCGGTGGCGGCCCATCGGTGGCGATGACGTCCATGCTGCCAATGCCGGAGATCCCCATCTCCGTGATGAGATCGGGATGCGACTGCGTCGTGAACGGCGCCAGGAGGAAGTTCCGCGACGGGTCGTTCGGCTGTGCCGCCACGAGGTTGGGATGAAAGACGACGCGAATCGACGACGGGGTGTTCGTCGGATTCGCGAACTGCACGGATGTCCGGAAGAAGGAGCCGAAGCCGCCCGGCGTCGCCCCGACGGCCGGGATGACGCCGGCCAGCAACGTGTCGCTGCTGGTGAGCTGCACGATCGGGCGCACGTCGCGATTCATGACGAAGGAGGTGAGGGTACGGCCGCTGGTGAAGTCGCCCCCGCTGACGAGCGAGAAGCCGCCGAGGCGCTGGTGCGCGGCGGCCACGGCGACGCACGACGTCGGCTGCACGACCGTAGCCACGTAGTCGCCGGCCTGAACGTCGATCGGCGGCGACAGCGTCAGGCGATTCCCACCCGGGACGACGGTGAATGGGCCGCGGTCGGCGACGACGTTGAAGACGCCGTTGCCGAGGTCGAGGCGGACGACCTTCAGCTTGATCGAGCCGGGGCAAGTGCTGGTGGCGGTGCCGCGGACGAACGCCGTCGTCACCTGGCCGCTGGCGTTGGCGGGGTGGCTCATGTCGATCGTCGCCGAGCCGGCGTAGGTGCCGACGTCGATGCCGGCTGCCGAGCCGATCGACACGATCTGCGCCGAGGCCGCGGAGGCGGCGAGAAAAAGGAGGACTGAGAGAGAGCGTCTCATCGGGCGATCGTACGATCGCCGCGGTCCAGCGCTCGTGAACTGGATCACCGTTTCGACAGGATGTCGGCGAGGTATTCCTTCGGGATCCTCTGGAACTCGGTGACACCGAGGCCGGCGATCTCGTCCTCGCTCATCGCGTCGGCGAGAACCAGACCCTCGATCTCGCCGTCGCGGCCTTCCAGCTCCCAACCCGTCCAGATCTCCGTTTCACTGTAGGGCCGCAGAGAAATTTTCTGCAGGTAGCGGGACATGGGCTGGCGGATTCTACAGCGCCCGCCCTTTTTTGCGCGCTTCCGGATAGAGCACGACGAAGTCCCACAAAGCCTCCATCACTTCGACCACGCCGTCGGGGATCTTGCCCACGCGCATCCAGTAGCAGCCGGGGTCGACGACGTTGCGCAGCAGCTCGATGAACTGCACCAGCGACATGTACGTGGTCTGGTAGACCTTCCCCTTTTTCTCGGCCAACTCGCGCTTCTCGCGCACGAGCTTGGAGACGATGCGCGCCGCGAGGTAGTAGGGCGTCTGCAGGGCGTCGAACTCCTGGTCGGACATGCGCGGACCCTTGGTGATGTGCTGGCGGTTGAGCACGCCCTGCAGAAACTCGAGCATGACCTGGATGGCGACTTTGGGGACCGGCCCACTGCGTCCGCTCTCGACGGCGTTGGACAGGTACGCGGTCAACGCCTTGAGCTGCTCGCTGTCGGGAAAGACGAGCTCGCGCACACCGTATTTCTTCGCTAGCGTGCGCTCGTCGAACACTTCGTCGTCGGCCACGGCGCGATCATAGCGGCAACCAATACGAGAACTTCACCAAAAACACGTCGTGCGACGGCGAGGTCGGGATGGCCCGCAGGTCGCGGCGCAGGCGGAAGTCGCCGAACGGCGCGACGCCGGCGCGGTTCTCGTTCCAGGCCACGTAGAGCGCCGAGCCGGGGCGGAACTCCCAGCGCAGCACGGCGTTGCCGCGAACGCTGCGGAAGTTGAAGTCGGGGCTGGGGCCGGCGTACGCGAACGGGACGTAGTCGCGCGTCCGCGCCGCGGCCAGGGCGTGGTAGTCGTGAAAATCGCCCGAGGCGATGAAGGGCTGCACGTAGAGCTGGAAGGAGAGGCGCGGCGTCAGCGTCCAGTCGACGCGCGTCTCCAACGCGAATGTGCGCTGCTCGAGGTCGGCGAAGACGTAGTCGGCTCCGTACGTCGCCGTGGCCGCCGGATCGGCGATGGCGGTGATGTACTGCGTGTGGTCGCGCGAGCGCGTAAACGACGGCCCGGCACTGACCTGCAGGTTCGAGCTCGGCCGCGCCGTCGTCTGCAGCCCGAGCGTGTGCGTGTACGAGCCGTCGCGCGCGCCGTCGGCGTGGGCGTTGAGCTGGGCCCAGAAACGCTTGCGATTGTCGCTGCCGACGCTGCCGTCCCACGAC
>JBKOUP010000190.1:0-5246 GCA_046723495.1 Acidobacteriota bacterium | reverse complement strand
CTCCTTCACGATGAGTGGAATCTTCGAGGCTTTGCGTCGCCGATCACGTCATCTGATTCGCCCTCAACACCCCAAGCGACGTTACCAGCGCGCTGACAGCCGCTACCTCGCACGGAGGTTAAGTTAGTGCGTATGCCTGCGCCCCGCCCCCTGCGCCCTGCGCCCTAATTTCAGTACGCCACTCTCCTCGACGGCTGCCCCGGCACGACGGCCTCGATCTTCACGCGCGCGTCGACGGCGATCGCTCCCTGCTCCAGCACCTTCAGCGGATTGATGTCGAGCTCCGTGATCTCCGGGCAGACCTCGATCAGCGACGACAGACGCATCAGCACCTCGTGCAGCGAGGCGATGTCGGCGGGCTTCGCGCCGCGCACGCCGTGCAGCAGCTTCGCCGCGCGGACCTCGGAGACGACGTCCTCGGCGTCGACGTCGGTCAACGGATGGATGCGGAAGGCGACGTCGGAGAGGACTTCCACGAGCGTCCCGCCGGCACCGAAGACGACGACGTGGCCGAAGGTCGGATCCTGCGTCGCGCCGAGCATCACCTCCACGCCGCCGGGCACCATTTGCTGCACGAGCGCGCCGGTCATCGCGTCGCCGAGGCGCGATTGCAATTCGAGATAGGCCTCGCGCACTTCGCGCTCGTCCTGCAGGTTCAACTTCACCGCGCCGGCCTCGGTCTTGTGCAGCAGCGACGGCCCGAGCGCCTTCACCACGACCGGGAAGCCCATGCGCATCGCCGCCTGCACGGCGTCGAACACGCTCGTCACCGACTCCGCCAGCGCCGAGGGGATGCCCGCGGCGTGCAACATGGCGATGACGTCGAGCGCGTCGAGCCAGCCGCCGCCCGCGGCGAGCTTGCGGTCGACGATGGTGCGGAGCTGCTCGGCGTCGACGTCGTCGAACTTCCGCACGCTTCCGATCGGGCGGCGCCGCCACTCCGCGTACGCCGTCGCGCGCGCCAGCGCGTTCACGGCGCGCTCGGGGAACGCGAACGACGGCACCGGCGCGAGCACCGCCGGCGCGCCCGCGGCGGCCATGAACGTGGCCACGAGGGTCTTGTCGCCATGCGGCTCGTTCGCCACCTCGCGGATGCGGCGGGCCACGACTTCCGCGTCCGTCGGCAGCACCGGGATGTAGATGATGATCACCGCGTCGACGTTCGGATCGGCGAGGAGCAGCTTCAGCGTGCGCGCGTAATGCTCCGGCGTCGCCGATGCAATCATGTCGATCGGATTGCCGAACCCCGCGGCCGCGGGAAGGAACTCGCGCAGCGCCGCGGTGGTCTCGTCGCCGAGCGTGGCGATGGTCATGCCGCTGGCCTCGCAGGCATCGGCGGCGAGAATACCCGGCCCGCCGGCGTTCGTCATGATGGCCACGCGGCGGCCGATCGGCAGCGGCTGATTGGCGAGCAATGAGGCAATGTCGAACAGCTCTTCGAGCGTGTCGGTGCGGATCACGCCGGCCTGCTTGAAAAGATCGCGGACGAGGGCGTCGCTCTGCGCGAGCGCGCCGGTGTGCGACGACGCGGCGCGCGCGCCCGAGGCGGAGCGGCCGGCCTTCACGGCCACGATCGGCTTCTTGCGGCCGACGCGGCGGGCGATCTCGCCGAACTTGCGCGGATTGCCGAAGCTCTCCAGGTAGAGCAGCATCACGTCGGTATTCGGGTCTTCGGCCCAGTACTGGATGAGATCGTTGCCGGAGACGTCGACCTTGTTGCCGACGGAGATGAACGTCGAGAAGCCGATGCCGATCGTGCGCGCGTAATCGAGAATGGCCAGGCCGAGGGCGCCGCTCTGGCTCGACATGGCCACGTTGCCGCTCGGCGGGAAGACACCCGAGAACGTCGCGTGCAGGCGCACCTTCGCGTCGGTGTTCAGCACGCCCATGCAGTTCGGCCCGACCATGCGGATGCCGGCGGCGCGCACTTTGTCGAGGATGCGCTTCTCCGCCTCGCGCCCGGCCGCGCCGGTCTCGCCGAAGCCGGCGGTGATGACCACGAGCGCGCGCACACCCTTCGCCACGCAGTCGTCGACGACGCTCTCGACGTACTTCGCCGGCACGGCCACGACGGCCAGATCGAGCGGCCCTTCGATCGAGCACACCGAGGGATAGCAGGGGATGAGATCGATCTCCGTCGCGTTCGGGTTGACGGCGTAGAGCGAGCCGTGGAAGCCGCTGTCGCGAAGGTTGTGCAGGATCTTCGTGCCCAGCTGCGCGGCGTTGCGGCTGGCGCCGACGACGGCGACCGACTGCGGGGCGAAGATCGGCTTCATCGATGCGTAGGCCGCCTTCTGTGAGCGCTCGGCGTAGACGGTCGCCGACGCCTCGGTCGGCAGGATCGGGAAGGTCACGTGCACCGTGCCTTCGCTCGAGCGGCTGGTGGCGTCGAAGCCGCTGCCGAGGAAGACGTCGAGCATGCGCTGGTTCTCCGGCAGCACCTCGGCCTGGAACTGCGTGATGCCGCGCGTGCGCGCCACCTCGACGAGCTTCTCCAGGAGCTTCGTGCCGATGCCGAGGCCGTGGTAGCGGTCAGCGATCGTGAACGCGCACTCCGCCGTCGTCGGGCGGCGCGGAAAGGCGAAGTAGTGCGCGACGGCGATGACCTCGTCGCCAACCTCGCCGACCACGCCGAAGTCATGGACATAGTCGACCTCGGCGGGCGAGTAGCGCAGAGCCTCGTCGGCCGTGCGCAGGTCGAAGAAGCGCGAGTAAAGGCTCTCCTTCGAGAGATTGCCGAACATCCGTTTCAAGCCGTCGGCGTCCTCGGGACGGACGGGGCGGATGCGGAGAGTCCTGCCGCTGCGCAGGACGACGTCGGATTCGAAGTGCGCGGGATAGTCGATGGTGGTCATTGTAGGTGTCAGACGACGACGACCTCGTTCCCCGTCACCTCGGCGACGAAGGCGGCCAGCTGCACGTTGGTGAAGTCGTCCCAGCCGCGGCAGGTGTCGTGCTCGCGCTGCTGGACGTCGCAGGCCAGCGGCATCTCGCGCACTTCCTGCCGCGCGATCTGCCAGCGGTTGCCGAGGTCCTCGAGCTCCTCGCGCGACGCCTCGGGGTTCTTCTTGGCGATCCAGTCGTAGGCGCGGCGGAGCTCGCCGTCACCGTAGCGGGTGAAGCCGGTGCAGAAGATGCCGCGATCCGCGGCGAGCTTGCACATCGAGGTCTCGCCGTCGTGAGAGTCGAGCTCTTTGAGGAAGTTGTGGCGCAGGATGGCGATCGCCTTCGCGCGGCTGATCGGCTGGGGCGGCGGCGGCGCCGGTTCGACTTTCGGCCGCGGCTTGAGGAAGAGTTTTGCCATGTCGTTTGTCTCCGTCTGCTGTAACCAAGATCGGCTACTCGTAACTCCTGGCCCGTCCGGGAGATCACACGTGCGTGTGATGAATGTCATAGGGCGATGTTCTCGGCGGGTTTGTACTCGCGGGCATGCTGAAACCGGTCGAGCTCGAGATCGAATTGTTCTGCCGCGGAATGCGCATCGACCCGTCGTGCCACACGGGCGAGGATGGGCGGCGCATCGCCCGCACCCGCGCCGGCCTCGGCTCGGGGCTGGAGATCGTGATCCCGGCGCGGCCGAAGCCGATCTGGGTGAACGTGCCGGTGGTGGAGCCGTTCGCGCAGGCGTCGCCGCTGGCACTGCACCAGCACGGCGGGCGCTACGCCGTGGTCGACGAGCGCCGCGGCGACGAGTACGAGGTCAGCATCCCGAGCGAGCCGGCGTGGTACTCGCGCAAGACGTCGAGCGGGATCGAGATGAGCCGCATCGGCGTGCTGCAGGGCAATTACCTCGGCGTGTATGTCTCGAACCGCTGCCTGTACTGGACGTGGTCGCCGTCGCTGGCGTGCAAGTTCTGCACGACGGGGAAGAACCTCGGCGAGGCGGAGGAGTCGCGGAAGAAGGTCGACGACGTCGTGGAGACGGCCATCGCCGCGCGCGACGAGTCGGGCTCACTGTTCACGCACTTCAACACCGGCTATCACTACGAGGACCGCGACGACCGCGAGGTCATCCACGGCCTGCGCCAGTGCGAGCCGTTCGTGAGCGCGGTGCGCCGCCGAGTGGGCGGCTTCATCGGCGTGCAGGCGGTGCCGGTGCCGCGCGCGCAGTTCTACGAGTACGACGACCTGATCGAGGCCGGCTGCGACCACTTCTCGTTCTGCTACGAGTTCGAGGACCCGCAGGTGTTCGCGGAGCTCTGCCCCGGCAAAGAGAAGACGATGGGGCAGAAGGCGTTCTTCGAGGCCATGGAGTACACGGCCAAGCGCCTCGGCAAGGGACGCGTGTCGGGCGAGATCATCGCCGGGCTGGAGCCGGTGGAGTCGACGAAGCGCGGAATCGACCGCATCGTGAACGCCGGCGCGTTCCCGACGGTGTGCATCTTCCGCCCGACGATCGGCAGCGAGCTCGAGTCCACGCCACCGCCCGACCCCGATTCCATGAAGGAAGTTTTCGCCCATGTCCACGCCGCGTGCCGCCGCGCCGGAATTCCGGTGGGCGTGCTGCCGATCGAGGTGTCGCTCGTCGTGCAGCCCGAGGAGGCGGCGGCGCTGGTGGAGCCGTCGTGGGCCGACCGCATCTATCAGATGAGGAACTGGGGTCTGCGGCAGCTGGCGAAGGGCTACGTTGCCTGGAAGCGGCGTCCGGCCGCGGCGTGACGCACGTCACTCAGCGCGCGGACAAAACTCACAAAGGCTGAGCTCCCCCTCATCCGAAGATGCGCTTGCCATGCGAGTGAGCGGCATCCGAAACCGGCGAGCCATCCTGTGCGCCACCGTCGCGCCGGTTCGCGTTTGCCCCCAAGTCGCCCTTCCGTCGATTGCAACCTGCTGCCCTCCGCATCCGGGCGACGGCGTGGTGAAGCTCGCGGCCGCGCATCGCTGCTGCGCGGCCGCCTCTTTTTCAGACGGCCTGGCGGGGAACGCGGGCGACGATCGAGTGTAACTCCTCCCACTCGATCGTTAGCCCGCGTTTCCCGCCGATTTTCAGGGGCGCGTCCAATCTTCAACAGTCAGATCGACGACAGCCGCCATTCGTGCAAACGCAGCGTCCGCCGAGACGAGAACCGCGCCGCGGTCGATGGCGGTCGCCGCGATCCAGAGGTCGTTGTCGCCGAATCCGAGCGTGGCCAGGTTGAAGTTGCGGCGTTTGGCGCGCTCGCGGGGACCGAAATGGTTGAGAAGAGCTATCTTCAGATGGGCATATTCGGCAGCGACCGAGAAGGAGATGGGAGCCACCTCAAGGA
>JBKOUP010000515.1:0-4270 GCA_046723495.1 Acidobacteriota bacterium | reverse complement strand
CTCCTCGGATCACGCGTCGTTGTGACGACCGTCACGAAGCTCTGGCAATTCGATGGAAACGCAGGCGCTCGCCACGGCGCGTACCTACGTACGAGGCATGAACGTCGCCAGAATCTCGTCCCGCCCCGGCGGCGGCGCCTCCCCCTGCGCGCGCCAGCGGATGTCGAGCATCTCGTCGACGAGCGTCGGCGTCTTCACCTCGTACAGGATGCCGATGGTGACGACGTCTTTCTCGTTGCAGAAGCGCTGCGCGGCCTCGCGGCTGGTCTTGTCGTGATCGGCGCCGATGGCGCGCACCTTCGCGCGCAGCTCCTTGAACTGCTCGTCGCCGCGCCACGTCACGCACGGCGACATGATGTTCAGGAAGGCGAAGCCCTTGTGGGCGATGGCCTGCTTCATCAGCTCCGTCGTCCCCTTGATGTCGCCGGAGAAGCCGCGCGCCACCCACGACGCGCCGACGGCGATGGCCAGCCCGCAGGGGTCGACCGCCTCGTCGGGGTTGCCGTACGCCGTCGACTTGGTCTTGTCGCCGAGGGGCGTCGTCGGCCCGGCCTGGCCCTTCGTCAGACCGTAGATCTCGTTGTCCATCATGATGTAGGCGATGTCGAGATTGCGCCGCGCCGAGTGGAGGAAATGGTTCCCGCCGATGGCGATGCCGTCGCCGTCGCCGCCGACCGCGACGACGGTCAGGTCGGGCGCGGCCAGCTTCACGCCGGTGGCGATCGGCAGGGCCCGGCCGTGCAGCGAGTTGAAGCCGTACGTCTCCACGTACCCCGGCAGGCGCGACGAGCAGCCGATGCCGGAGATGACCACGGTGTCGTGCGGCTCGCACTTCAGGTCGGCCAGGGCGCGGTAGAGCGAGTTGAGAACGCCGAAGTCTCCGCAGCCGGGACACCACACCGGCTTGAGATCGGTCTTGTAGCTGTTCGGCGTGTACACCGCTTCGCAGGTCATGCCAGCACCTCCTCGAGCTTCGCCGTCGGAAGCAGGCGGGCCGCCTCCGCGATCACTTCATTGACTCCGAGCGAACGGCAGCCGGAGCGCGCATAGACGCGCGTCTTGGCGCGCGGAAGATCGACCTTCGTGCGCAGGTATTGATGGAACTGCGCGGCGAAGCTGAGCTCCACGACCAGCACGTTCGCGCAGGAGTCGACGAACTTCTGCAGCTCCGCGGCCGGCAGCGGCTCGATCATCTGCGGGACGAACGCCGCCACGCGCGCGCCGCGGGCGTTGAGCTGATCGATGGCCTCGCGCACCGCGCCGGTCGACGAGCCCCAGCAAATGATCCCGAGCTCCGGCTTCTCTGCGCCGAAGCGCTTGAACAGCGGATACTTTTTGGCGATGGCGTCCAGCTTGCGGTAGCGCTTCGCGTTCATCTTCTCGTGCACGAGGAAGTTCGAGTTCGGACGCCCGCGCTCGTCGTGCTCGAGGCCGTTGGTCTGGTACATCCCGCCGGCGATGCCGGGGATGCTCATCGGCGACACGCCGTCGGGCGTCTCGCGGTAGCGCTTGAAATCCTCCAGATCCTCGGGGTGGACAAGGCGGCGCTGCTTGACTTCGTGCCTGAGCGTGGCCGCGTCGATCGTCTCGCGGCGCTGACCGATGAGCTGATCGCTGAGGACGATGACCGGCGTCTGGAACTCCTCGGCGATGTTGAAGGCGTCGACGGTGGCGTGGTAGGCGTCGGCGACGTCGGTGGCGCTGATGACGACGCGGGGCGTGTCGCCGTGGCCGGCGAAGACGGCGTGGAAGAGGTCCGACTGCTCGCTCTTCGTCGGGACGCCGGTCGAGGGTCCGCCGCGCTGGATGTTGACGATCACCGCCGGCGTCTCGGCGATCGACGCCAGGCCGAGCATCTCCGACATCAGCGACAGCCCCGGCCCCGAGGTCGCCGTCATCGACTTCACGCCGGCGAAGGAGGCGCCGATCACCGCGCCGATCGCGGAGAGCTCGTCCTCGGTTTGCAGCGACGTGCCGCCGAGCTTCGGCAGCCACTCCGCGAGCATGTGCAGAATTTCGGACGACGGCGTGATCGGGTAGCCGGCGAAGAAGCGGCAGCCGGCATCGATCGCGCCGAAGGCGCTGGCCTCGTTGCCCGACATCACCAGGCGCGGCGGGCCGGCAACGTACGTCAGCTTCGGCGGGGCGATGCCGAGCTCCGCGGCCTTGGCCATGCCGGCGTCGAACACGCGGAGGTTGGCGTCCTGCACCGCCTGCGCTTTCTTGCCGAAGCGGCGCTTCACCGCCTTGCGGATGTCGTCGACCGGCAGCCCGAACAGCGTGCCCAGCATGCCGAGGGAAAGGACGTTCTTCCCGGCCGGGGCGCCGAGCTCGCGAGCCAGCTTCGTGAAGGGGACGGCGATCGCGTTTTTCACCTGGTCGGGCGGCGGATCGTCGGTGTCGTGCAGCACGATCGCGTCGCCGGCCAGAACGAGCTCGCTCTGGAAGCGGGCGAAGTCGGCCCAGCTGAAGATGACGATGGCGTCGATCGTGTCGGCCTGCGAGTAGATTGGCCGGGAGCTGATGCGCACCGTGCACGACGACTCGCCGCCGCGGATCTGCGGCCCGTAGGCCTCGGTTTTGATCACGTGCAGCCCGTTGCGGGCGCAGGCCATGGCCAGGATGTCGCCTGCCGCGACGGCGCCGTCACCGCCGGAGCCGACGATCGAAAGAGTGAGTTGATCGCTCATGGAATCGGTTCCTCCGACCTCTCGTCATCCTGAGCCGCGAAGACGGCGAAGGATCTCAAGCTGTCCAGTCTGAGATCCTTCGCTTTGCTCAGGATGACGGGAGGTTTCATCGGTCGACAGCATCGGTTCTGAGGCGAACTTCGCCCGATAGTCGCGGTCACGCGGCCGTGTGACAGTCGTCACGATCCCTTCGGGAAGCGGGCGCCTACTGTGACTGAGACCATGTCTCAATTAGCCTTTGCCACCCGCTCCGCTTCCTCCCCCGACGGCCCGCGCAAAGTGCTCCTCATCGGCAATCCCAACGTTGGCAAGTCGCTCCTCTTCACCCGCCTCACGAACCGCTACGTCACCGTCTCGAACTACCCCGGCACGACGGTCGAGATCACCACGGCCAAGGCGGAGATCGGCGGCGAGCTCTTCGAAGTCATCGACACGCCGGGAACGAACGGCCTCTCCCCGCAGTCGAACGACGAGCGCGTCGCCCGCGACATCCTCCTGGCCACGCCCGACGCGCACGTCATTCAGGTCGGCGACATCAGCAACCTCCGGCGCACGCTGCTGCTCTCGCTGCAGCTGGCCGAGCACGAGATCGCCTTCACGCTCTGCCTGAACATGAGCGACGAGGCCCGCGCGCAGGCGGTCGACACCGCCGCGCTCGAGGAAGCTCTCGGCGTGCCGGTGATCGCCACCTCGGCGCTGAAGCGTTGGAACATCGAGAAGCTGAAAACGGCGGCCCGGCAGCCGCGCTACGCGAAGGTCGGCGTCGACTACGGCGAAGGCATCGAGAGCGCGGCGCGGGAGATCGTCGAGTTCACCGGCGACTCGCGCGGCGTGGCGCTCTCCACGCTCAGCGACGTGCACGGCTACGACATCGCCACGGCGCGCATGGCCTCGGTCGACGCGCTGCTCTCGATCGCGACGGAGTCCCAGTCGCAGCGGACCAACGCCCACCGCCTCACCAACTGGCTCGGCGCCGTGGCCATGCACCGCGTCTGGGGCGTGCCGATCCTTCTCGGGGTGCTCTACGTGGCCTGGCTCTTCGTCGGCAAGTTCGGCGCCGGCATCTGCGTCGACTTCCTCCAGACCACCGTCTTCGGCGAGTACCTCAACCCGTGGGTGACGAAAGCGGCGAACTGGCTCCCCCTCGGCCACTTCGTGCGCGATCTCCTCGTCGGTCAGTACGGCGTGTTCACGATGGCCATCACCTACGCCATCGCCATCGTCCTTCCCGTGGTCATCACGTTCTTCACGTTCTTCGGCGTGCTCGAGGATTCCGGATACCTGCCGCGCCTGGCGGTGATGCTGAACCGCTCTTTCCGGCGCATGGGCCTGAACGGCAAGGCCGTGCTGCCGATGGTCCTCGGCCTCGGCTGCGACACGATGGCCACGCTGACGACGCGCATTCTCGACACGAAGAAAGAGGCCGCCATCGTCACGCTGCTCCTGGCCCTCGGCGTGCCGTGCTCCGCGCAGCTCGGCGTGATCATGGCCATGCTCGGCCCGCTCGGCTGGATGGCCATCGCGATGTGGTCGGGCGTCTCGCTGGCGACGATTTTCCTCGTCGGCTACGCCGCGTCGAA
>JBKOUP010000229.1:0-13771 GCA_046723495.1 Acidobacteriota bacterium | reverse complement strand
GCATCTGCGTCTGCGACACCGTCGGGCACGCCACGCCGTGGGGCGTGCGCAACCTCATCCGTTTCGTGATCAAGCTGCGCGACCGCGTCAACCCCAACGTCAAAGTCGACTGGCACGGCCATTCCGACCGCGGCCTGGGCGTGCTCAACACCGTCGCCGCGCTCGAGGCCGGCGCCGACCGCGTCCACGGCTGCGCCCTCGGCATCGGCGAGCGCGTCGGCAACACGCCCATCGATCTCCTCATGGTCAACCTCAAGCTCATGGGATGGATCGAAAACGATCTGTCGCAGCTCGGTGAATACGTCCGCTTCGTGTCGGCGGTCACGCACGTGCCGCTGCCCGATCAATACCCTGTTTTCGGCCGCGACGCGTTCCGCACCGGCACCGGTGTGCACGCCGCCGCGATCATCAAGGCTCAGAAGAAGGGAAGCGAGTGGCTTGCGGACCGCGTTTACTCGGGCGTTCCGGCGGGGTGGTTCGGCCTCGAACAGATCATTGAAGTCGGCCCGATGTGCGGTCTCTCCAACGTCGTGTACTGGCTGGCCCGGCACGGCTATCCGCAGGAGGAGCCGTTGGCCAAAGAAGTTTTCCAACTGGCAAAGTCGACGAACCGTATTCTCACTGATGAAGAGCTACACTCCGCAGCCCGTCGTTGGGTGGACGCTCAGCATTCAGCACTCAGCACGCAGCACTGACTTCGGCCCGAGTGGCGAAATTGGCAGACGCAAGGGACTCAAAATCCCTCGCCCTTCGGGGCATGTCGGTTCGAGTCCGACCTCGGGCACCAATCCATTGCGAATAGAAAGCGACCCATGAAACGACTCTCCTCGATCGCGCTCGTTCTCGTCCTGGCCGCGCCGGTTGTCCTGCTGGCCGACGAAGATCCGAATCCGCATTCGCGCCGCCAGCCCGGCGCCGCGCTGCACTACCTCATCACCACCGACCACGTCCTGACGCCGGGCGAGCTCGATGCCGCCGGCGTCGAGGTCCAGCACGTGCTGCCCGGGAACCGCTACCTCGTGCGCTCCAGCGATGCCGGAGCGCTCGCCGGCGCGCGCGGCATCCGCAACGTCGAGCTCTACGCGGCCCGCGAGAAGATGAGCCGGGCTGCGCTGCGCGCCGCGGCGAACACGAGCCCTTTCGTCACCGTGAACGTCCTCTTCCACGACGACGCCACGTACGCCGCCGCCTCGGCCGCGGTCGAAGCGGCCGGCGGCACGATCGACACGCCGCTCGCCTTCGCCGTCGACCATCCGCAGCGGCTGCGCGTGCGCATCCCGCCCGGCGCGATCGCCGCGCTGGCGCGCAGCGAAGCCGTCTTCGGCGTCTACGGGCCGCCGATGCGCCCCGTGCCGATCAACGACACCGCGGCCACGCTCTCCCACGTCACCCCCGTCTACAGCGCGCCGTACAACCTCGACGGCTCCGGCGTCGTCCTCTCGCAGTTCGAGCCCGACAACTGCACCAGCACGCCGTGCAGCAGCGTCGACGCCACCCATCCCGAGTTCGGCGGCCGGGTCACGCTGCACAACTCGACCCAGAACAGCTCGCACGCCACCCACGTCGCCGGGACGATGATCGCCAAAGGCATCAACGCCCGGGCCAAGGGGATGGCCCCGAACGCCGCGCTGAACGAGTACGACGTCAGCGATCTGACCCAGGTCCTCACCGACAAGGGCGCCCTCGGCGGCATCGGCGTCACCGCCGACAACAACTCCTGGGGCCTGGTCTTCGGATGGCAGCCGCCGACGAGCGCCTCGGGGTTGTGGATCTGGAACGGCAACTTCGATTACTTCGGCGCCTACGACTCGTTCATCTCCGCGCCCTACGACAAGATCGCCCGCGACCCCAACGTGAACGTGCTCTTCGTCCACTCCGCCGGCAACGACGGCTTCAACGGTCAACCCGACCTCGACACCAACGCCCGCCACTACCACACCGACATCAACGGCAGCACCGTGACCAGCGAGATCTGGTGCTACTCGAAGAACGGCAGCGGCACCGACTGCCCGTCGCCGCAGTGCTCGGCGGGCCTCAGCAAGAAGGGAACGGACGACAACGGCAACGTCAACGTGCCGATGTGCGAATCCGTCAAGCACCCGACCTACACCGCCTACGGCACGATGAGCCTCATGGCCGCGGAGAAGAACGTCCTCGCCATCGGTGCCTGCGACTCCGTCGGCACCATCGCGTTCTTCGGCTCGCGCGGCCCGGCGGCCGACGGCCGCGTCAAGCCCGACCTGATGGCCCTCGGCGTCGACCAGTACTCGACCGTGCCGAACAGCGGCTACGCGACAATGAGCGGGACGTCGATGTCGTCGCCGGTCGTCACCGGCATCTCCGCGCTCGTGGCCCAGCAGTGGAAGCAGACCTTCAACGCCCGCCCGTCGGCGCAGCAGATCAAGACCCTGCTCATCGCCGGCGCGCGCGACCAGGTCGGCGATCCGACCATCGACCTTCCCGGCCCCGACTACGCCTACGGCTTCGGCCTCGTCGACGCCCAAGCCTCGGTCGACCTCATCCGCGCCGACGCCGGCACCGGCTCGCACATCCTGACCGCGAACGTCGCCAACGGCCAGTCGGTGGAGATCCCGCTGGCGATCACGACGGGCGGCAAGTTCCGCGCGGTCCTGGCCTGGGCCGATCCGGAGGTCCTGCTGCCGCCGGCCACCGACACGACCGATCCGCTGGCCACGAAGACCCTCGTCAACGATCTCGATCTGAAGATCGTCGACGCCGGCGGCAACACCACGCTGCCCTACGTGCTCGACAAGGACCATCCCACGGTGGCGGCCACGCGCGGCGTCAACAGCGTCGACAACACCGAGGTCGTGGAGATCGCCAACGCGACGCAGGGCAGCAGCTTCAAGGCCGTCATCACCGGCAAGAGCGTCCCGGTCAGCGCGCCGCAGACGTACGTCTTCGTCACCACGACCGCCACGCAGAGCGCGCCTGCCGCGCCGTGCAGCAACGACGCCTTCGAGCCGAACGACACGGCCGCGACGGCGACGGCGATCGCCGACAACCAGACCGTCACGGCAAAGCTCTGCGCCAACGACACGGACAACTTCGGCTTCTTTACCAACCGCTCCGGCTCCGTCAGCGTGACGGTGACGACGAAGGACACCGCCGTGACCGTGCAGCTCACGCCGGGATCGACGACGACGGTCGCGGCGAACTCGTCCGCGACGCTCACCGGCACCGCCGGCAGCGGCGCGCAAGCGTGGCTCGTCAAGGTCACTCCGACCGGCAGCGTCACCGGCGACAACAGCTACACGATCAAGGCAACGTTCCCGCTTGCGGTCGTCGGTCGTGTTCCGGGACGGCGAGGGCATTGATTCCGTATACCCAACCATGATCGTGAAACGACTCCTGGTTTTCTCGCTCGCTCTCTTCGTTTCGATCGCAGTCATGGCGGCGCCGCCGTCCGGCGTCGTCACCACCATCGCCGGCACGCCCGGCGTGGCCGGCTACTGGGACGGCCCGGCCTCGGATGCGATGTTCACGCATCCGACGTGGCTCGACGTCGTCACCGGCAACACGCGTCAGCCGAACTGCGACGTCGGCGGCAGCGGCGAGATCTTCGTCGTCGACCGCGCCAACCAGCGCGTCCGCCACATCGCCGCCGACGGCTTCGTCTCCACGTTCACGGTGAAGAAGCAGCCGCTCGACTTCGGCGGCGCGTTCGGCGGCGGGGTGCTCGTCGAGCAGCCGGGCGACGGCTGCGGCTGCGGCCCATACGCGCGTGGCGTCTTTTTCTCCAGCACCGAGAGCGGCCAGGTCGTGCTGGCCAGTCCGGACGGCACGCTCGCGGCGCGCGATGACTGGTCGCCGGTGATGGGCGGCTTTGTCAGGCCGACAGGCATCGCGCGATCGAAGGACAACGACATTCCGTTCGGCTCGACGGTTCTGAAGCGGAAGGTCTACGTTGCCGACGCCGGCGACCACACGATCCGCCGGATCGGCTGGATCCTGTCGTTCGAAGCCTGCCCGCAGGGGAAGAGCGGATCGACTCTCGCCGGCATCCCCGGCCATGCCGGCTACGCCGACGGCGCCGGCAACGCCGCGCTCTTCAACACGCCGCGCGGCGTGGCGACGGCGCCCGACGGAAGCGTCTACGTCAGCGACGCCGGCAATCAGGTCATCCGCAAGATCACTCCCGACGGCAACGTGACGACGGTCGCCGGCGTCCCTGGCGTGGCCGGAAGCGACGACACGCACCTGAACACGCCGAGCGGCATCGACGTGAACGACAAAGGCGAAGTCTTCTTCGTCGACACGTTCAATCACGTGATTCGCATGATCGGGACCGACGGCAAGCTCGTCACCGTCGCCGGCCAGCTCGGTGCGAGCGGCTTTGCCGACGGCGACGCCGCCACGGCGAAGTTCAACGCGCCGGTGGGGCTGAAGGTCGCGCCGGACGGATCGATCGTCATCGCGGACACGGGGAACAACTGCATTCGCCGCCTGACTCGATAGAATCGCGGCGCATGCCGTACAAAACCATCCTCGTCGACGAGCGTGACGGCGTCGTCACGGTCACGCTGAATCGTCCCGAGGTCCACAACGCCTTCAACGACGAGCTGATCGCCGAGGCCATCGATCTCTTCGACGCCCTCGGCCGCTCGGCCGCGCGCGCCGTCGTCCTGCGCGGCAGCGGCGCGAACTTCTGCGCCGGCGCGGACCTCAACTGGATGTCGCGCATGGTCTCGTACACGCGCGACGAGAACGTCCGCGACTCGGCGAAGCTGGCCAAGATGTACGCGGTGATGAACGAGTGCCCGCTGCCGGTCGTGGGACGCATTCACGGCGCGGCCATCGGCGGCGGCGTCGGCCTCGTGGCCGTTTGCGACGTCGCCGTCTGCGCGCCGGAGTCGAAGTTCGGCCTCTCCGAGGTCAAGCTCGGAATCCTGCCGGCGGTGATCTCGCCGTACGTGATCGCCAAAATCGGCGAGACGCACGCGCGGGCCCTCTTCCTCACCGGCGAGCGCTTCGACGCCGAGCGCGCCCTGCGCATCGGCCTGGTGCATCGCGTGGCCGAGGACGTCGACGGCGCGGTCGAGGCGGTCGTCGCGCAGCTGCGCACCTCGGGGCCGGAGGCGGTGCGGGAGTGCAAGAGACTGATCGGGAAGGTCGCGCATAGCGAGCTGGCCGAGGCGGTGCCATATACGATTGAGGCGATTGCGAAGCGGCGGGTGGCGGACGAAGGGCAGAGAGGAATGGAAGCATTTTTAAGAAAAGAGAAGGCGCCGTGGGCGAAAGAATAGCGAATAGCGAATAGCGAATTAAGAATGAAGAATTGCCTGACGTAATTCTTAATTCTGAATTCGCTATTCGGTATTCGCTATTCAATGATCTCCACCATCCTTGTTCCCAACCGCGGCGAAATCGCCGTCCGCATCGCCCGCGCCTGCCGCGAGATGGGCATCCGCTCCATCCTCGGCCACGCCGCGCACGACGACGTCCGCTTCGTCCGCCGCTTCTTCGATGACAGCGTCCCGCTCGCCGGCTACCTCGACGTCGGCAGCGTCATCGACGCCGCGCGCAACTGCGGCGCCGACGCCATCCACCCCGGCTACGGATACCTCTCCGAGCGCCCCGAGCACGCCGCGGCGTGCGAGGAGGCGAACATCGTCTTCAACGGACCGCCCGCGCAGTCGATCGAGGCCATGGGCTCGAAGGCGCACGCGCGGCATCTGATGCAGCGCCTCGGCGTTCCGGTCGTTCCCGGCTACGACGGCGACGACCAGTCGAATCTCGCCGCCGAGGCCGAGCGCATCGGGTTTCCGGTGCTCGTGAAGGCGAGCGCGGGCGGCGGCGGGAAGGGGATGAAGATCGTCCGCGAGCGCGGCGAGCTGCAGGCCCAGATCGAGTCGGCGCGGCGCGAGGCCATGAAGGCGTTCGGCGACGACCGCCTCCTCCTCGAGAAATACATCGAGGAGCCGCGCCACGTCGAGTTCCAGATTTTCGGCGACGCGGACGGCAACGTCGTGCACCTCTTCGAGCGCGACTGCTCGATCCAGCGGCGGCACCAGAAGGTCGTCGAGGAAACGCCCGCGCCGCGCTACAGCGACGAGTTGCGCCGGCGCATGGCCGAGGCGGCGGTCGCGGCGGCGCGCGGCGTCGAGTACCGCAACGCCGGCACGGTCGAGTTCATCGTCACGCCGGAAGGGGAGTTCTACTTCCTCGAAATGAACACCCGCCTGCAGGTCGAGCATCCGATCACCGAGGCTGTCGCCGGCGTCGACCTCGTGCGCGCGCAGATCGAGGTTGCGGGCGGGAAGCCGCTGCCGTGGGGCGAGCTCCATCAACGCGGCCACGCGATCGAGGTCCGCGTCTACGCCGAGGATCCGGACGATCGCTTCCTGCCGCAGAGCGGAACGATCGCGTTCTACGCGGAGCCGTCCGGGCCGGGCGTGCGCGTCGACGCCGGCGTGTCGCAGGGAAGCGAGGTCGGCGTGTCGTTCGATCCGATGCTGGCCAAGCTCGTCTGCACGGCGGAGTCGCGCGACGCCTGCATCGATCGCGTCGACCGCGCCCTGCGCGACTTCACGATTCTCGGCGTGCGCACGAACGTGTCGTGGCTGCGCCGCGTCGTCACGCATCCGGCGTTCCGCGAGGGCCTCGTGTCGACGCGCTTCATCGCCGAGCACGAGGAATCGCTCGGCCGCGCGACGCCCGAGGTCGTCCCCGCCGTCGCCGCGGCGCTCGCGTCGCTGCCGCAGAAGCGCGAGACAACGGCAACGACGACGAGCGTGTGGGACGCGCTCGGAAATTGGGGACGTTGAGTCGCGCCGGCGTCCGCGCCGGCCGTAGCGGCGGCGTCCGCGCCGCCGCGACTACCGCCCCAACGCCTCGGGCGCCCGCACCCGCCCGGCGATGCCGCAGAGAATCAGCAGCGTCGCCACGTACGGCAGCGCCAGCAGGAGGTGGAACTCGATGCCCCGGTTCATCGCCTGCAGCGCGTACTGCGCGGCGGCGGCGATGCCGAAGAGCGCCGTGCCGAGGATCGCCCCTTTGAACTTCCAGCGGCCGAAGATGACGATCGACAGCGCGATGAAGCCGCGCCCGGCGACCATGTTCTCGGCGAAGCCGCTCGACAGCGCCAGCGCCAGGTACGCGCCGCCGACGCCGGTGAGCGCGCTCTCGATGCCCAGCGCCGCCCAGCGATGCGCGCGCACGTGCGCGACGGCTTCGGGGTTCTCGCCGCAGGCGCGCAGGCGAAGGCCGAACATCGTCTTCCACAGCAGGAGCGCGAGCAGAACCGGCAGCACGATCCAGGCGAGCGGAACGACGACGTCGTAGGCGAGGCGCGGCACGGCGCGGACGAAGATCGCGCTCTGCTCCATTTCGCGGTAGACGAAGCCGGTCGCGCCGAGGGCCAGCAGATTCGCGGCCACGCCGGTGACGATCTGGTCGGCGCGCAGCTCGATGGCGAAGGCGCCGATGAGCGCGCCCATCGCCGCGGCGCCGGCCATCCCGCCGAGGAAGCCGATCGCTGCGCTGTGCGCGCTCTGCGCGGCGAGCACCGCGGTCATCGCCGCGGTCAGCATCATCGCTTCGATGCCGAGGTTGATGATGCCGGCGCGCTGCACGGTCGTCTCGCCGAGGACGGCCAGGAGCAGCGGCGTCGCCGCGGTGATGGCCAGGAGAATCATGCCCGCGCTCTCCGGCTGAAGAGAATCATCGTCAGGATCACCACCGCCTGAATCAGCGTGGCCACCGTGGCGGAGATGTTCGCGCTGCGCTGCAGCTCGCCGGCGCCGGTGGCGAGCGCGCCGAAAAAGAACGCGGAGGCGATCGTGCCGAGGGGATGGAGCTGCGCCAGGAGCGCCACGGCGATCCCGGAGTAGCCGTAGCCGGCGGCGAAGCGCTCGAAGAGGCGGTGCGTGACGCCGAGGAGCTCGATGCCGCCGGCCAGTCCGGCGCAGCCGCCGGAGATGGCCATGGCCCGGAAGATCTGCGCATCGACGTTGACGCCGGCGAACTTCGCGGCGTTCGGATTGAAGCCGGTTGCGCGGAGGCGCAGCCCTTCGTCGCTGTGGTAGAGCAGCCACCACGCCGCGACGGCGACGGCGACGGCAAGGACGACGCCGGCGTGGACTTCGCCGAGCTGCGGAAGCGCCGCCGAGACTCCTTCGGTCTGCGGATAGCGCGCGCTGGCCTCCTGCAGCGGTCCGTTGACGCACCAGCCGAGGAGGTTGATGGCGATGAAGTTGAGGAGGATGGTCGTCAGCACCTCGGGGGCGTTGCGCCACCAGCGCAGCAGGCTGGCGATGGAGGCCCACGCCGCGCCGGCAATGACGGACGCGATGAGCGCGGCGACGAGGCCGAGGGGCGCGGCCACGAACGCCGCCAGCGCGCCGGCGATGAACTGCCCCTCGCCGCCGATGTTCCAGACGCCGGCTTTGAAGGCCACGACGATGGTCAGGCCGGTGAGGAGGAGCGGGATCGCTTTGAGGAGGGTCTCGTCGAGGCTGCCGCCGAGGAGAATCGTCAGCAGATCGACGGGGGAGTGGCCGAAGAGCGCAGCGGTCAGGGCGATGACCGCGAGGGCGATGACGACCGCGAGGATCGCGCGGGTCATAGGCCGCCCATGAGCCGCGGCGCTTTTTCCGCGGCCTCCTCGGGGGTGAGGGTCTCGCTGAGCCTTCCGCGATAGATGACCTGGATCGTGTCGCCGAGGGCGAAGGCTTCGTCGAGGTCGGACGTGATGAGATAGATCGTGGCGCCGCGCGCGGCGGCCTCGCGGAGGCGGTCGTGGACGAAGCGCGTGGCCTCGGCGTCGAGACCGCGGGTCGGCTCGGAGGCGACGATGACGTCGGGATTCGTGGAGAGCTCTCTTGCGAGGAGCACCTTTTGTTGATTGCCTCCGCTGAGGGATCCGGCTTTTTGTTTTGGCGAGCTTGCTTTGATGTTGTAGGCGGCGATGAGGGTCTCGGCCGATGCCTTTGTCCTCAGCGCGAGGTTTTCGGCGATGGTCATTTCGGCGATGAGGCCGTCGCGGGTGCGGTCCTCGGGGATGGCGGCGACTTGGCCCTTTGCCGTTGCGCGCAATCGCGCTGCGAGCTCGGACTGGCCGTTGCCGGCGACTCCTACGATGGCCACGATGCGCGGCGGGACGCCGCGCGGACGGCCGTCGAGACGACGGCGCGACTCCACCATCGCGTTTGCAATCTCTTCAGCGGTGCCGCCCTCGGCGACGATCTTGCCGGCGCGCATGACCACCACGCGCGTCGCCACCTCGAGCACCTCGGGGATCTTGTGGCTGATGAAGACGACGATCGTGCCGCTCGCGGCGAGGCGGCGCATGACGGCGAAAAGCTCGGCCGCCTCGGCGGGGGTGAGCACGGAGGTGGGCTCGTCGAGGATGAGTAGCGATGGCTTGCGGGAGATCGCCTTCATCAGCTCGAGCTTTGCCTTTTCGCCGATGGAGAGATCCGCGACCAGGCGTGATTCGTCGGGCAGCGTGATCTCGGATGCCGTCGCGCCGGCGAGGGCGAGGTTCTCGGCGATCGTGAAGGCGTTCACCAGGACGAAGTGCTGATGGACGAAGCCGATCGTCGCGGGCGCGACGATCTCGCCGCGGTCCGGCTCGAGCTCGCCGGCCACGATGCGCATCAGCGTCGTCTTTCCCGCGCCGTTCTCGCCGACGAGGCCGACGATCTCGCCGGCGTGCAGCTCCAGCGACACGTCGTCGACGGCGCGCGTCGGGCCGAACGATTTCGAGATGTTCGTGAGGTGCAGCACAGGCTCAGAACTTCCCGCGCGGCACCTCGAACTTGCCGCTTCGAATCTCCTTCTCCACGCGCTCCACCTCGGCCACCGTGGCCGGGCTCGGCTTCAGCCTCTCGTTCCAGACCAGCGAGACGATGCCCTCGTTCATCCCCAGCCAATAGACGTGCGGTTTGAACTGGTGGTCGCGCACGAGCCTGGCCATGTAGACGAACGCCGACGGCACGTCGAGCACGGCCGAGGCCACGATCACGTCGGGGGCCATGTCGTTCTGATTCTTGTTCGAGCCGAAGCAGCGCACGCGGCGCTCCTGGCAGGCCTGGAACACGCCGCGGCCGGCCTCGTTGGCTTGGTGGAAGATGAAGTCGCAGCCGGCGTCGATGAGCGTCAGCGTGGCCTGCTTGGCGGCGCCGAGGTCGTCGAAGTTGCCGGTGTAGATCTCCTTCACCTCGAACTTCGGATTCACCGACTGCGCGCCGGCGCGGAAGGCCAGGAACGTCGAATCGATCGACGGCAGCTTGATCCCGCCGACGAGGCCGGCCTTCCCCGTCTTCGACTCGCGCGCGGCGATGATGCCGAGGAGATACGTGGCCTGCTCGAGCTCGAAGACCATCGGGGAGACGTTCGCCGCCACCGAGCTCCCCGAGGTCGTGATGAAGACCGTCTTCGGGAACTGCTTGCCGGCGGCCATGGCCGCATCCTGGAACTCGAAGCCGTGGCCGAACGCGAGGTCGTAGCCGTTGCGGCCGTAGGAGCGGAAGCCGTCGGCGATCTCCGCGGGGGACTTCACTTCCTGGTTCGAGATCCGCGCGCCGAGCTCTTTATGGATGCGCTGCAAGCCCTGCCAGGCGATGTTGTTCCAGCCGCCGTCGTTGATCGAGCCGGGGGTGAGGAGGCCGACCCGGAACTTGGGGGGAGCGGCGGGCCGGGGAGAGCAGGCAAAGAGAAGAAAAGCGATGACGGCGAGACGTTTCATGCGGGCGCGATTCTACGCAACAACTTCGACGCCCTCCGCAAAAACGGCCGGTCTCTTCGCCGTTGGTATGCCGGCATCGTCGCGCGGCGCGCCAGCATCGACTCCGCCAGCTCGCGCGCTTCTTTCGTCCGTCCGCGGCCGGCGTAGAACTCGGCGGCACCGATCGTCGCCTCGCACGACGTCGTCGAGCCCACCAGCACATCGAATGCCGCCTCGGCCTCGGCCGTGCGTCCCGCGCCCGCCAGCGCCTGCGCGAGCAGCGTTCGGGCGCGCGAGTAGTCGTACTTCGGCTCTTGCTTGACCACGCGCTCGAGGTCGGCGATGGCGGCGGCGTAATCGCGGAGCTCGAATTCGGCGATGCCGCGGCGATAGAAGGGATCGATCGAGTCGGTGCGCTGCGCGAGCGCCGCGTCGAAGGCCGCTCGCGCATCCGCGTAGCGCTTCTCGGTCAGGAGCAGCTCGCCGAGCTCTTCGTAATTGCCGGCCGAGGGGTTGTCGCGCACGAGCACCTGCAGCTCGCGGATGCGCCGGCGCCGCGACGGCCCCTTGATCGTTCGGCCCATCGACTCGAAGTCGATCCCTTCGACGAGGAAGTAGGCCAGCGCGCCGAGGAAGCCGAAAAAAATGATGATGAAGAGCCAGTACGTGGCCGGACGCTTGCGCGACCAATGAATGATCGCCGCGATCTGGAGGAGGATGCCCCAGCCGAACGCGTGCCCCACGGAGCCATTGTGCCATTTTGTGATACACCGTTCCGCGCAACGAAGGAGGGCCGCATGGACGACATCGACCGCAGCAACGGCGCCGACGACGAGGACGAGCAGTTCGAGCAGATGATCATCGAGAACAACATCCTCCTCCACAGCCTGGCCGGACTACTGGTGCGCAAAGGCGTGCTGAAGCAGGAAGAGATCGAGGAGGAGATGGACAAGCTGTACGACGAGATCGAGAACTTCGAAGAGGAATAGCCGCGAGCGTCGGAGGCATTCAGACCCGCGAGAGATCACAAGCCCGGAGATCATCAGATGAAGAGAACGACGCTGTTGGCAGCCGTTGCGCTGTTGGCGCTGGCGTTCAGTGCCTTCGCGGCGCTGTCGCCGGACAAGGCGAAGTGGGGCGAAGGTCCCGCGCAGTTCCTCATGACCAAGGAGGAGGTGGCGCAGTGGAAGGCGCTGCAGAGCGACGCCGACGCCGAGGCGTTCATCACCGTCTTCTGGGCGCGCCGCGGCGGCGCGGCGGCGAAGCAGGATCAGGAAGCGCGCTGGAAGTACGCTGACGAGAAGTTCTCCGTCGCCAAGACGCCCGGATCGATGACCGATCGCGGCAAGGCCCTGGCGCTCTTCGGCGTGCCGAACAAGGTCCTCAAGGCCGGCGGGCAGGGCGCCTCGACGATCACCGCCCCCGGTTCCGGGACGGGCGCGCACATCACCGACGCCTACATGGAAAACCAGGGCGAAGCCGGTGCCGACAGCAAGAACCAGGCGGTGCAGGTCTGGGTCTACGAGGGCGATCTGGCCCAGAAGGTCTTCGGTGTGCCGAAGGTCGAGCTGCGCTTCGCCGATCGCTTCAACAACAACGAGTTCAAGATGGAGACGCCGCGCATCGACTTCGCTGCCGCGCGCGAGCGCGCCATCAACGCCATGATGGTTCATCAGGAGGTCGTGCCGCCGCCGTCCGCGCCGTCCGCGCCGCCCGGCATGAAGACCGCCTCGTACGCCGCGGCCGTCGCCGACGCCAAGAGTGGCAAGGCCGCGCTGAGCAAGGGCGCGCTGCTGACGAGCGCGGAATTCGTCTCGCCGAGCGGCGACTACTACGCCCCGGTCATGCTCTACATCCCGAAGTCGGCCGGCCTGGCCGCCGGCGCGGCCGACACGATCTTCTGGGCCGTCGACGACGCCAGCGGCAAGCGCCTCGCCGCGGGCGAAGAGGCCGCCAAGATCACGGCCACGAACGGCGATTTCTACGCCGACAAGTCGATCAGCGTTCCCGCCGCCGGGAAGTACACGGTGACGATGGGCCTCGGCAAAGCCGGCGCGCCGGTCGTCGTCGTCTCCAACGCCCTCGACTTCAATCCCATCGCCAAGGACGCCAGCGGGACGTCGCGCCTCATCCTCTCCGACAACATCTACGAGCTGACCGAGCCGGCGTCGGAGAAGGCGCCGTTCGCGTTCGGCAAGCTCAAGGTCGTGCCGAAGGCCGACGGCACGTTCACGAACAAGGACGATCTCAACTACTTCGTCGAGATCAACAACCCCGGCATCGACACGGCCACGAACCTGCCCAAGCTGCAGATGGGCATCGACCTGATCTCGAAGGGACAGACGGTCTCGCGCCTGCCGCTTTCCGAGGCCGCGGTCGGGCCGCTGTCGGGCAAGCCGGGGCCGGGTCACTACGCGCTGTCGGATACGATCCCGCTGTCGAAGATGTCGAAGCCGCTCCCGGCGGGCGACTACACGATGAAGATGAAGATCGTCGACACGGTGACGAAGCAGTCGTACACGCTGGAGCAGAGTTTCAAGATCACGGGGTAGAATTAAATCATGCCCTTTGCGACCGTCGAAGAAGCCGCCGAGCTGTATCGCAGCGGCGAGCTCGTGATCATCGTCGATGACGAGGACCGCGAGAACGAGGGCGACCTCTGCATCGCCGCGGACAAAGTCACCCCCGCGGCGGTCAACTTCATGGCCCGCTACGGCCGCGGCCTGATCTGCCTGACCCTGACCGAGGAGCGCTGCGACCGCCTCGGCCTGCGGCCGATGGTGCTGGAGAACAGCTCCCCCTACGGCACGGCCTTCACCATCTCCATCGAGGCGCGCCAGGGCGTGACCACCGGCATCTCCGCGTTCGACCGCTCCGAGACCGTGCGCGTGGCCATCGATCCGAAGACCAAGCCGGCGGACCTCCTCCGCCCCGGCCACGTCTTTCCGCTCCGCGCGAAGAAGGGCGGCGTGTTGAAGCGCGCGGGCCAGACCGAGGCGTCGGTCGACCTCGCCGCCATCGCCGGCATGACGCCCGCCGCGGTCATCTGCGAGATCATGAACGAAGACGGCAGCATGGCCC
>JBKOUP010000236.1:0-6723 GCA_046723495.1 Acidobacteriota bacterium | reverse complement strand
GGAGCCGCTATGGTTCGAGCCGAACTGCTTCGACGTGCCGGGATAGGTGACAGGACACGCCGCCTGTCACCTCGAATCAGCGCGAGGCGGCGGCAATCGCCGCGCCCCCGCCCTCGCGGTCCGCGTAGAAGGTCACGAGGCCGTCGTAGATCGACTCGGCGAGCTTCTGCCGGTAGGCCTTGGTCTTGATGAGGGTGCGGTCCTGCTTGTTGCCGAGGTTGCAGATCTCGAGGAGGAGGCGGGTGGGGACGAGGTTGTAGCGGATGACCGCGGGCACCCACTCGCGTCCGTTGCGCACGACGTTGTCGCGCACGGGATTGAAGGCGTGCACCTGCAAGCCCTTCGACTCGACGGCGTCGACGATCGACTCGGCGAGGTCGCGCGACAAGCCCTCGGCGGCGAGCGACTCCTTCTCTGTGTGACGCACGCTCGGCGCCTCGCGCACCTCGGCGCGGGCAAGGTAGACGCCGCCGCTTTTCTCGTACGAGCCGGTGACGTAGTCGGCGCCGGGGATGTAGGCCATCGTGCCGCGCAACGCCGGGTGGAGCGAGTCGGCGTGCAGGGAGATGAAGACGACTTTCTCGCGCGGCACGCCGCGCTTCACGGCGCGGCGGAAGAGCGCGTTGGCCAGGTACCAGCGGAGGTGCACGCCGACGGTGGTGTCGTCGTCGAGGGCGTAGCGCGGCGTGGTCAGCACGACGTGGTCGTCCTGGGCCTCCAGGACGTCGCGGTCGGCGACGTCGTAGCCGTCCGACTCCGACTTCGTCGTCGTCGACACCGCCGCGGCGGAGCGCTTCTCGAGGATGCGCTTGAGCCGGCACATGACGTCGTAGACGTAGGCGGACTCGGAGGTGCCGTCCCAGATCGCACCGACGTCGCGGCCGCCGTGGCCGGCGTCGAGGATGACGCGCACGCCGGCGAGGTTGCGGGCCTTGGCGCGCTTGGCGGCCTTGGCGCTGGCGCGCTTGGTGGCCTCGTCGGCCACGCGCGCCGGATCGTCAGCGGGCCGGTACTCCGGCAGCAGCAGCTCCATCGGGATTTTCACCGGGTAGCCGACGGGGATGCGGGCTACGTCGTCGATGCCGTTGAACGTCACGAGGCGCTCCAGGACGTCGCCGACGTCCTTGGCGTAGACGCGCCCGGTGAAGCGGATGGCTACCGACGAGTAGAGGGCCTCGCCCTTTTGGAGCCGATAGACGGCGAAGGGCTCGGCGGCGCTCCGCTCGTACGTCAGCGACGGTAGTCCAGCGGAGCGAACCTCCACAGGAGCATCCGCAACATTTGCATCCGCTGACGGACGCTCATCCGGATCGTCCTCCGACTTCCGAGCCTGGGCTGTCTTCGGTGCATTCCTTCCCTCCACCTCACCGCCGAATGCGGCCGTGAGCAGTTCCCGTGGGATGAGAATTACGTCACCCGTTCGCGTGGACAGACCTTGTCCGGGATTGGCGCCGCGGATGAGGGCGTAGCGCTCGCCCCGGCCGGTGAACCATTCGGCGATGTTCCAGAGGGACTCCCCTTCGATGCCCGCGCCGCCCGCGACGACGTGGCGCCAGCCGTTGTCGGTGAGGCGGTCGCGCGGGAAGAGGGTCGTGACGATCTGCTTCTGCAGCTCGGGGCGCAGCATCGACAGCGGCACGCGCACGCGCTGCTCGGTGGTGAGGTTCTCGCCGGCGTTGTTGAAGGCGGCCAGCTCGTGCCAGCGCTCGGCGTCGCCGGTGACGCGCTTGGCGAGACGCGTCCAGGCGTCGCCGTCGTGCGGAGTGACGACGACGTCGATGAGGTAGTCGCTGGTCAGGGAGGCGCGCAGCTCGGACGTGATGGAAGCGGTGGCGATGACTCGTTGAGGGATGTCGGCGAGGGCAATCGCCGGAAGGTGGACAACCACAGCCCACACCCACCACTTGCGCACGGCGGTTATTGTACACGGAAGCGGGCAGGGCGCAGGGGCCTCCCGCGCCTTGCGTTCTACCCCTCGCTTGCGTGCTACCGTAACCATGTGCCGGCACTCCTTTCACGACTTCGCGCCCGCCTGCACCGCAGCGGCTCGCAGCTGGTGGTCCGTCCCGCGGTGGACAACCTGCGCCTGCTCGGCCGCCACGACGCGGCGCTGGCCGTGGCCAACATCGGACGGACGGCCGTGCGCGACGTCGTGGTGTCGATGCAGGTCGGCCACGCCACGTTCGAGTTCGACCCGATCGAGAGCCTCGCCCCCGGCCAATTGCGCGCACTGACCTACCGCGCCATGCGCCCCGCCCCCCGCCCGAAGCTCGAGGACAGCGCCAGCATCCCGAACTGGTTCCGCATCGCGATCCGAGCCGCGAATCCGACGCAGGGGGAGATGCGCGTGCCGCTGGCGATTCGCTACGTCGACGAGGACGGGGTGGGGCGGGTCCGGCTGCAGGTGCTGCTGCTCGATGAGGAGATGCGGCCGCGGGTCCGGAACCGGTGATCAGAAGGGGTGCCGCCAGCGGAGGCCGGGGAAGCGAGCGAAGTCGCGGTCGGTGGTGATGAGTTCGCAGTCTTTCTCGATCGCGAGCGCAGCGAGATAGGCGTCGCTGACCAGAGCTCCCTTCGCGCCGGCGCGCAGACAGAGGTCCGTGAAGATCTCCCAATGCAATGGTCCGGGCGCGACCAACCGTGTGTTACGCCCGTTGCGAACGAACGCGCAGAACTCCAACGCTTCCGCGAGCTGCGTAGGTGGGACGAAGATGCGCGGATGCGTGATCACGCGTACAAGACCGCTAAGGACAATTTCCGCAACAGCGTAGACCTCCGGACCATTGACGACCGCTTCGAGCCAGCCGCGGAAGCGTCCGTGATCAACCGCGTCGTGCCGGTGTGCGTACACCAACACGTTTACGTCGCTCAGAATCACGTTCGCTCTCGATGAGATCTTCCAGGGCCGCGTTGCTGTTGAGATCAACGCCGGGACGCACGCCACTGCCGCCGAACGTCGGCACCTTCCCCGTCTCTCGCCGCGGCGGCGCAGGCTGCGGTTTGTTGCTGCTCATGGTTCCATCAATATTCTAACGCGGCTTCTTCTTCCACCATCCCGTCTCATTCTCGAAATACGCCCCCGCCCGGAACAGCGCGCGCTCGCTGAAATGCGGGCCCATGATCTGCAGCGAGAGCGGCAGACCTTCGCGTGAAAACCCCGACGGCACGGCCAGGGCGGGGATGCCGACGAGGTTCGCGGGGGCGGTGAACACGTCGCTCAGGTACATCGACAGCGGGTCCGCGGTTTTGGCGCCGATCGGGAAGGCCGGCTCGGGCGTCGTCGGGGTGATGAGGTAGTCGAACTTGCGGAAGGCTTCGCCGAAGTCGTGGCGCATCTTGGCGCGCACGGACTGGGCGCGGCCGTAGTAGGCGTCGTAGTAGCCGGACGACAGCGCGAAGGTGCCGAGCATGATCCTTCGCTTCACCTCGGCGCCGAAGCCTTCGCCGCGCGAGTTGAAGTAGAGATCGTCGAGCGTCGGCGCGTACGCGCTGCGGTGGCCGTAGCGCACGCCGTCGAAGCGGGCCAGGTTCGCGCTGGCCTCGGCGTTGGCGACGATGTAGTAGACGGCGATGGCGTAGCCGATCATCGGCACCGAGGCCTCCTCGACGATCGCGCCGCCGCCACGCAGCACGGCCAGCGCCTCCTCGAAGTTCGCGCGCACTTCGCCCTCGAGCTGCTCGACGGCCTCGCGGGCCACGCCGAAGCGCAGGCCGCGCACGCCCGCGTCGAGGTCGGCGGCGTAGTCGTCGACCGGATGCGGCGATGACGTCGAGTCGTGAACGTCGACGCCGGCGATCGTGCCGAGGAGATCGGCGCATTCGCGCACCGTCTTCGTGACGATGCCGATCTGGTCGAGTCCCGACGCGAAGGCGACGAGGCCCCAGCGGCTCACGCGGCCGTAGGTCGGCTTCAGTCCGACCACGCCGCAGAACGCCGCCGGTTGGCGCACCGAGCCGCCCGTCTCCGAGCCGAGCGCCGCCGGCACCATGCCTGCCGCCACCGCCGCGGCCGAGCCGCCCGAGGAGCCGCCGGCGACGCGCGTCGGGTCCCAGGGATTGCGCGTTGGGCCGAAGGCGGAATGCTCCGTCGAGGAGCCCATGGCGAATTCGTCGAGGTTGGTCTTGCCGACGATCGAGTAGCCGGCGGCGCGGAGACGCGCGACGGCGGTGGCGTCGAAGGGGGAGATGAAGTTTGACAGGATGCGCGATGCGCACGTCGTCGGCATGTCGGTGGTGACGATGTTGTCTTTGATGGCGATGGTGCGGCCGTCGGCGGGGCGATCGCTGAGGTGGAGGAAGGCGTTTAGGGGGTCCAGCGGCGGCGGGGACGCCGCCGGGACGGCCGCCGGGACGGCGGCGCGACTGGGGACGGTGTTGCCGATGACTGCGGGGACGACGAAGTGGGCCTCGTTCCAGGCCGGGGCGTTGCGGGCCACGCTTGCCGTATCGATCGACGGGCGCGGAACGTCGTCGCGCATTGGGGTCGTGCCTTCGGCGTGCTCCTCGAAGCGACGCACGTCGACTTCGTTGAGCTGATCGATGTAGGTCAAGATCTTCGTCAGCTCCTCGGCCATGCGATCGAGGCCGGCGTCGTCGAAGGCCAGGTGCGCCAGGGCGGCGATGCGCTGCACTTCCTGGCGCGAGACTCTCATGCGCGCATCATCTCCGAGAAGCGCCGGGCCAGCTCGCCGTCGAACTGCGACTCCTCGCCGCGGGCGATGATGGCCATGGCCTCGTCGCGCGTCCGGCGCGGCTCGTAGCTGTCGGCCGCGGTCAGCGTCTCGTACGCGTCGCAGATGCGGATGACACGCGAGAGCAGCGGGATCTCGTCGCCGCGCAGCTGATTCGGGTAGCCGCTGCCGTCGACGTTTTCATGATGGCAGAGGACGATGCGGGCGATCTCGGGTCCGAGGACCGGCTCGACGATCACGGCGCTGATGGCGACGTGCTCGCGGAGGATCTGCATCTCGTCGTTGGAGAGGTCGCGCTTGCGGTAGAGCTTCTCGTAGTCGAGGAGGCGCATGCCGCAGTCGTGGACGAACGCGGCCAGGCGCGCGCTCTCGATCTCCGCCGGCGAGAGGGCCAGGAACTTCGCGAAGGCCTCGGCGCGCGCGGCGACGGCCTCGCCGTGGCGGCGCAGCTCCGGAAATTTCGCGAAGTCGGGCTCGATCAGCTTCTCGGCCATGCGCGCGCGGATGGCCTGCACCGCGCCGCGGCCCATCGAGTGCTCAATGGTCAGCTGAAGCTGTCCGAGGAACGCGGCCAGGAGCTCGTGCGCGGCGCGCTCGGGCGTGTCGGCGAAGCCGACGGTGAGGTAGAGACCGCGCAGCGCGCCGGCGGCGACGGGAGCGGTGAAGACTTTCTGCAGCTGCGCGGCCGTGATGGGCGGCGCGGCCGTGCCGAAGGGCGTGGTCACGTTCGTGCGCGTGAAGCCGCCGGCCTCGCCGCGCTTGGTGAGCCAGATGTTCAGTTTCGACTGCAGGAACGTCGCGCCGTCGTCGGCGAGCGTGGAGCGCGCGGCGATCTCCTGGACTCCGCCGAGGTGTCCGAAGGCGGAGAAGGAGACGACGACGGCGCCGGGGATGAGCAGAATGGAGCGCAAGACGTCGCGCACGGCGGCGAGCTCGTTCTCGGAGAGCGTCTCCGGCGAGACCACGCCGGCGATGCGCTCGGCGGCCTGGCGGGCTTCGATGATCAGTGTCGCGAGCCGTGGTTTGAATGCTCCTGAATCGCGGCGCGAGGGAATCGGTGACGGGGAACGGGTGACAGGTGGTGGTGTTGCCGGCGGCGGAGGCGGTGCAGGCGGAGCAGCGACATCTGTCGCCTGTTCCCTGTGTCCTGTCGCCTCCTCCATCTCCGAGAGCGTGATGTACCGCAAATTGAACACGTTCTTGTTCGCGAACAGCTCCGCGACTCTGTCGGCGATCCTCAGCGCCTTCGGCGCGTCGGTGCTGTCGAAGGCCTGCTTGCCGGCCTTGTCGCGCATGTCGATCACGCCGACGAGCTGGCCGCGGAGGTAGACCGGCGCGGCCAGGAGGCGCTCCGTCCCCGCCTCGTACATCACCTCGGAGAAGCGCGGCTCGGCGGCGAGCCCGTTGATGAAGAACGCGTTGCGGCCGCGGCCGCAGCGGTCGATGATCGGGTCGGTGCGGTCGGCGATCTGGCGGATCGCGCCGCGGAAGCCGTACTCCGTGATCAGCTCGTAGCGGCCGTTGCCGTCGTAGAGGTAGAGCGCCGCCTTCGTGGCGCGGATCTCCACCGCGCAGTCATAGAGGATTTCCTTCAGCTTCGACTGCAGCTCCGCGACGTCGGGGTGCATGGCGCCGCAGAGTATCGCTCAGGCAGCCCGCGCGCGCAGCTTCTCGACGATCTCCGTTTCGCCGGGGAAGCGCCCTTCCTCGCTCTTGGAGAAGATCCGCTCGTTGTCGACGGTGACGTCGAAAATCCCGCCGCTGCCGCGCACGAGCTGCGCGTCGAGGCCCAACTGCTTCTTGATCTCAGCCGCCAAACTGGAGGCTCGGGGGAGGTAGTTTCAGACTCCGCAGTAGTCGATTCGGATGTTCATAGTTCTTAGTTCTTGGTTCTTAGTTGTTAGTTTTGGGCTCCGCTAAGAACTAAGAACTAACAACTAAGAACCTCGTTCACATCGTTTTCACCAAAATCGCCGTCACATTATCCAGTCCGCCCCGCTCGTTCGCGCGATCGATCAACTCCTGACAGGCC
>JBKOUP010000406.1:0-5669 GCA_046723495.1 Acidobacteriota bacterium | reverse complement strand
GAGCAGCTGGCCAGCGCGGCGAAGAAGCTGTAGGCCAACGGGTTCTTAGTTCTTAGTTGTTAGTTCTTGGGAAGCACGAGCAGGGAACAAACTAAGAACTAACAACTAAGAACTAAGAACTGAATTGCGATACGCCGACCTTCACCTCCACACCTACCATTCCGACGGCACGCGCTCGCCGCGCGAGGTGATCGACCTCGCGCGCGAGCGCGGCATTACCATCGTGGCCATCTCCGACCACGACAACGTGGCCGCGTACTTCGAGATCAAGCCCTACGCGAACGAGCGCGGCGTGACGCTCATCGCCGCCACGGAGCTCTCCTGCATCGTCGACGGCCACGACGTGCACATCCTCGCCTACGCCTTCGACGCCACGGACGAACGGTTCGAGCAGCGCCTGCGCCGGTTCCGCGAGACGCGCGAGAAACGCGGCGCGCAGATGGTCGAGACGCTGCGCGCGCTCGGCTACGCCATCGACCTGCGCCGCGTCGAGCAGCTCGCCGCCGGCGGCGCGCTCGGGCGCCCGCACGTGGCCCGCGCGCTCGTCGAGGCCGGCTACGTCGGCTCGGTCTCCGACGCCTTCGACAAGCTCCTCGGCAAGGGGAAGCCCGCGTTCATCGACAAGGAGCGCTTCCGCGTCGAGGAGGCCGTCGCCCTCGTGCGCGCCGTCGGCGGCGTGACGTCGATCGCTCATCCGACGCTCTACCCGAATCACGAGGAGCTCGTGCCCCGCCTGCTCGACGCCGGCATCGACGCGGTCGAGGTCTTTCATCCCCAGGTCGATGCGGTGTGGTCGGATCGCTACGCGAACGTGGCCCGCTTCCGCGGCAAGTTCGTCACCGGCGGCTCCGACGACCACGGCGCGGCGAAGGAGGTCGAGACGCTCGGCACGATCCGCGTGCCGGAAAACCTGCTCGGCCCGATTCTGGAACGCCTATGAAACTGTCCGAGGTGTGGCCGGAGCTGGAGCGCGTCGCCGCCGAGGAAGGCGTGGCGCGGCTCGGCGCGAGCGCGTTGATCGATGAGCACGCCTCCGTCTTCGACGAATGGATCGCCGAGGGCCACCACGCCACGATGTCGTACCTGGCGAAGTCGGTCCGCGGCAACCCGTCCGCGCGCTTCCCGTGGGCGCGCTCGATCGTGGTGATCCTCGTCCCCTACTCCCCCACCCGCCCGCCCGCCCCGCCGGACGCGCTGTCGCATCACGTGGCGCGCTACGCGCTCGGCGACGACTACCACGACGTGCTCGACCGCATCCTCCGCCGCTTCGAGGAGGCGATCGGAGGGCGCGCGAAGACGTGGCGCTACGTCGACACGGGGCCGCTCTCCGACCGCGCCGCCGCGACGCAAGCGGGCCTCGGATGGATCGCCAAGAATTCGATGCTGATCAACGAGGAGCTCGGCTCCTACACGTTCATCGGCACGCTGCTGACGTCGATGGAGAACGACGTCGTCCCCGCTACGGTGGCCGACCGCTGCGGCATCTGCACGCGCTGCATCGACGCTTGCCCGACGCAGGCCATTCTCCCGAACCGCACCGTCGCCTCCGCCGACTGCATCAGCTACGCAACGATCGAGCACCGCGGCCCCCTCCCGCCCACCCTCCCGCTCGCCGGCAACGCCTTCGGCTGCGACATCTGCCAAGAGGTGTGCCCCTGGAACGGCGAGCCCGCGGTTGGTCATCCTGCATTTGCGCCGCGCGAGGAGTACCGCGCCACGCCGGTGACGGACTTGCTCCGCTACACGCAGGCGGATTTCTCGGAGATGTTTCGCAAGAGCGCGATCAAGCGCGCGAAATTGGCGGGGATGAAGCGGAATGTGGAGGCGCTGGGCAACCCGTCATCCTGAGCCGCGAAGACGGCGAAGGATCTCCGAATGGGAAGTTTGAGATCCTTCGCTTCGCTCAGGATGACGACGGCAAATTGAACGTCCGCCCGATCACCGACGGGTCGATCGAGCGGTCCAGATACTCCCACACCGCCAGGGCGTCGGGGTGATCGACGATGGCGGGGGCGGCGCGGCGGGTGGCGGGGTCGTTGATCGTCAGGCGCGCGCGGCGGTACCAGTGCATGGCCTCCTCGGGGTTGAGGCGGAGCTCCTCGCGCACGCCCTGGATCAGCAGGTACTGCTCGGCGGGGACGCCGGCGGTCTCCACGGCGCGGAACGACGGCGCCAGGCGGCGGGCGCGGGCGCGGATGATCTTCAGCTTCAGCGCCAGCGAGTGCGTGTCGAGGCTGGCCTGGCCGCCCTCGCAGAGCCGGCCGATGGCCAGGCGCATCAGCTCCGCTTTTTCGCCGATGAAGAAGCCGGCGCGATACCGCGTCGGATCGAGCGACTTCACCGCGCACCAGGCCACCTCCGCGCTCACCTCCACGTTCAGGAAGGACAGCGTGCCGCGCTCCCCTTTCGCCAGCGGCGCCGTGGCGATGATGCCGGCGCCGCGCACGGAGAGGTTTTCGATCGTCACCGGCACTCCTTCGAAGCGGCCGTCGATCGGCTGCTGCACGTCGAAGCGGTCGCTGCGCCGCAGCTCCTCGATGCGCGTCGTCCGCTTCGCCTTCTGCAGTTCGCCGAGCATTCCCTCGATGGCTTCGGCCGCGCCGTACGTGCGCACGCCGGAGACGAAGCGGCTCGGCGACAGCGGGTCGACCTGCGTCCAGACCACGACCGCCTCGACCTGCAGCAGATGCCCTTCGAGCGTCAGGCGCAGCAGCGACTTCTGGCCCATCTGCAGCGAGTGGCCGTGCGTGAAGCGCGCCCCCTTCGCGGAGATGTCGCAGACCGACACGGCGGCCGCGCCGAACTGCGCCGCCAGCGGCGGCTGCACCAGATAGCGCTCCGTCGTACGTAAGGTTCGAGCTGCGGCTTCCTGCATGGACGTGGACCCCGGAAACGGTAAAGTTACCGCCGCTCTCGAAACCCATTTGTGAGCGGAGTCACGTCCATGCCGCGCTACGACATCGTCACCTTCGACTGCTACGGCACGCTCATCGACTGGGAGAGCGGCATCGCCGCGGCGTTCCGCGACGCCGGCGTCGCCCTCGACCGCCAGGCCGTGCTGCGCGCGTATGCGGAGCACGAGCCGGTCGCGGAGCGGCCGCCATTCCGCCCGTATCGCGAGGTCCTCGCCGACACGGCCACGCGCGTCGCGAATGTGCGTGACGGCAGCTTTCTCGCGGAGAGCCTGCCGTCGTGGACGCCGTTCCCCGACACGAACGCGGCCCTCGAGCGCCTGCGCGGCGCCGGCTACCGCCTCGGCATCCTCTCCAACGTCGACGACGACCTCCTGGCCGCGACGCGGCGGCATTTCACCGTCGACTTCGATCTCATCGTCACCGCGCAGCAGGTCCGCTCGTACAAGCCGGGCCACGCGCACTTCCTCGAGGCGCGCAAACGGATCGGCGAGGCGCGCTGGCTGCACGCCGCCGAGAGCAACTTCCACGACATCGTCCCGGCGAACGCCCTCGGCATCGACAACGCCTGGATCAATCGCCGCGCCGCGCCGCAGCTCCCGGGCGGCGCGCCGTCGCTCGGCGAGTTTCGCGACCTCGCCGCGCTGGCCGCGGCGATCGCCTGATCAGAAGCGCCAGCCGATTGCGGACGTTGTCTGTCAGCTCACGCACACTGCTCGGTGATGAAGGCGAGAGTGCGGGCGATGATCTGCCGCGTCCGGGCGTCGTCGTTCCTCAGGTCGAACGCGTGCTCGCCGTTCGCGTGGTTCAGCAGCTCCAGCTCGACGCCGTGCGCCAACGCGGCATCGACGAACCGCGCCAGCGGCTCGTTCACCTGCGGCATGTCCCGGCCGGCGCGGGCGATCAGCATCGGCACGCGGATCTCCGCCACGCGCGCGAGCGGCGCGCCGTCGAGAAACGCGTAATAGTCGACGAGGGCGCGGACGTACGGCTTGTCGAAGCCTTGCGCGAGCAGCGGCCCGCCGCCGGAGAACGCCCACAGCACGACCTTGTCGCTGTCGCCGCGGACGTGGTCGATCACCGCGCTCACGTCGCGGATCGAGTCGGAGAAATCGTTCGCCTCGTGATAGCGGTGATTGAACGCCACCGCGGTGAAGCCCTCGCCGGCGAGGAGCCGCCCGTAATCGCGGAAGAGGGCGATGTTCTTCATCTGCGCGCCGCGCGGGATCGGGCCTCCGTGGATGAGGACCACGATCGGCGCGGGCGTCGTCGCCGGCGAGTAGATGTCCGCGAGAACGTCGCCGACGGGAACGTTCTCGCGGACGCTGCACGAACCGCTGCTCGGCGGGTAGAGCAGCGGCCGCAGCCACCAATTCATACCCGCTCGACGATCATCGCCGCGGCCTCGCCGCCGCCGATGCAGATCGCGGCCATGCCGCGCTTGAGGTTGCGGTCCTCGAGCGCGTGCAGCAGCGTGACCAGGATGCGCGCGCCGCTGGCGCCGATCGGATGGCCGAGGGCCACCGCGCCGCCGTGCACGTTCATCTTCTCGTGCGGGATCTTGGCGTCCTCGATAGCCGCCAGGGCCACCGCGGCGAAGGCCTCGTTGACCTCGAAGAGATCGATGTCGTCGACGCTCATCCCGGCCCGGCCGAGGACGATGTCGATCGCCTTCGCCGGCGCGGTCGTGAACCACTCCGGCTCCTGCGCCGCCGTTCCCTGGGCGACGATGCGCGCCATCGGCTTGAGCCCGTGCTGCTCCGCGTAGTCCGCCGACGTCACCACCAGCGCCGCGGCGCCGTCGTTGATCTTCGAGGCGTTCGCGGCCGTCACCGAGCCGCCGTCCTTCAGGAACGCCGGGCGGAGCGATCCCATCTTGTCGAGCGGCGCGTTGAACGGCTCCTCGTCGTCGACGACGACCGACTTCCCCTTCTTCGACTCGATCTCCACGACGGCGATCTCCTTCTTGAACTTCCCGCCCTTCGTGGCGTCCTGGGCGCGACGGTACGACTCCAGCGCGAACGCGTCCTGCTGTTCGCGCGTGAACTGGTACTTGGCCACGCACGTCTCCGCGCAGTTGCCCATGTGCTTGTCGCCGTACGGGTCCCAGAGGCCGTCGTGGATCATCAGATCGATCATCTTCCCGTTGCCCATGCGGTAGCCGTTGCGGGCCTGCGTCAGCGCGTACGGCGAGCTCGACATCGACTCCATCCCGCCGGCGATGGCGATCTCGTATTCGCCGCAGCGGATGTCGTTCGCCGCGTACATCACCGCCTTGAGGCCCGAGCCACAGACTTTGTTGATCGTCACCGCGCCGGCCTCGACCGGAATCCCGGCCCCGATGCCGGCCTGCCGGGCCGGCGCCTGTCCGATGGCGGCCTGCAGCACGTTGCCCATGAGGACCTGCTGGACCTGGTCCGGCTTCACGCCCGAGTTCTCGAGCGCGCACTTGATGGCCACGGAGCCGAGCTTGGGAGCGGAGAACGACGACAGCGCGCCGAGAAACGAGCCGATCGGCGTGCGCGCACCGCCGAGGATCACGATTTCTTTCATGGAAGATTGCTCCTTTGTGGGACTGCGATAAGATCCGCAGCCCGGAAATCTGACATCCGCACCCCGCGGCATGTCAACAGAAAAGCAACAGGTCGCCGAGCGCAGGGGGCGGGGCGCAGATGGTCTTCGCGAGGACACCATCTGCGCCCTGTGCCCTGCGACCCGCCACCTGACAGGAGAGTAAATGTCCCCCTCGACGATCAC
>JBKOUP010000109.1:0-2513 GCA_046723495.1 Acidobacteriota bacterium | reverse complement strand
CGACCTTGCCCTGCAGCTCGGTGAACTCCTTGACCATCTCCGTGACGAGGTCGCACTTGCAGAGGTCAGCGGCGGCGAGCGCCGCGTCGTCGGGAGCGATGGCGCGCACGATCTGCCGGATGCGCTGCGTCTTCTCGAGGTAGTTGCCGAGCTTGGCGTGGAACTCGAGATGGGCGAGCTGCTCGCGGCGCGCGGCCAGCGGCCGCTTGCGGTCGGTCTCGTAGAAGAACTTGGCGTCGGCGAAGCGCGCGTTGGTGACGAAGGAGTTGCCGTAGCGCGCGTTCCCCTCCTCGTCCTTGTCGTTGTCGAGGACGGCGAGGAAGGAGTTCGTCAACTTGCCCGCGGCGTCGCGAATCGGCAGTTGCTTCTGATGGACGCGCATGACCATCACGAGCACTTCCTCGGGGAGCGCGAGGTACTCGGAGCGGAACTCGCCGCGCACGACGCCGGGGTACTCGGTGAGGTATTGCCACTGCGACCAAATCGAGGCGTCGACGGCCGGCGTTCCCCCGGCCTCGGCGGCGAGGACGCGCGCGCGCTCGGCCATGACGTGGCGGCGGCGGGTGGCGTCGACGACGACGGAGGCCAGCTCGAGCTTCGTGACGTAGTCGTTGTACGTCGTGACCTTGATCGGATCGTTGGCCAGGATGCGGTGCCCGGTCGTGGAGAGGCTCGACTTCACGCCGAAGACCTCGACCGGGAGATGCTCGCCGTCGAGCGAGGAGACGATGCCGTGCAGCGGGCGGATGTAGGAGTGCGCGCCGCCGCCCCAGCGCATCATCTTCGGCCAGCGCAGCCCCTCGACGATCATCGGGATGCGCTGCTGCAGGATCTCGCCGGCGGCGCGGCCGGCCACGGTGCGCCGGATGCGCACGTAGTCGCCGCCTTCGAGGACGTCGGCGACGGCGGCGTTGTTCTTCTTGAGGAAGCCGTGCAGCGCCGGCGTCGGATTGCCGTCGGCGTCGTACGCGGCTTTGCGCGGCGGACCTTTGACTTCTTCCTCGCGATCGGCCTGGCTTGCCGGGACGTTCTCGAGGAAGAGGACGAGCCGCCGCGGCGTGGCGTTCGTGGTGATCGCGAACGAGCCGAGCTCGGCGAAGAGCTTCTCCACGCCGACCTGCAGCGCCGCGCGCACGCCGTCGAGCATCCACGCCGGGATCTCTTCGAGGAGGATCTCGCAGAAGTACTCAGCCATGCTGCATGAGCGGGAATCCCAACTTCTCCCGCGACTCCAGGTATTGATGCGCGCAGGCGACGGCCAGGTCGCGCACGCGCTTGATCACGGCCACGCGCTCGGTCACGGAGACGGCGCCGCGCGCATCGAGGATGTTGAACGTGTGCGAGCACTTGAGCGTCCATTCGTAGGCCGGCAGGACGAGCTTCTCGTCGAGGCAGTGCTTCGCCTCCTTCTCGTAGATGTCGAGCAGCGTCCACTGCGTGTCGATGTCGGCGACTTCGAAGTAGTACTTGCTGAACTGGTACTCGTCCTGCTTGCGCACCGGGCCGTAGCCGAAGCCGCCGCCCCACTCGATGTCAAAGACCGAGCTCTTGCGCGCCAGGAACATGGTCAGGCGCTCCAGGCCGTAGGTGATCTCGGCGGAGACGGGCGCGAGATCGATGCCGCCGGCCTGCTGGAAATAGGTGAACTGGGTGATCTCCATGCCGTCGAGGAGGATCTGCCATCCCATCCCCCACGCGCCGAGGGTGGGGGACTCCCAGTTGTCCTCCTCGAAGCGGATGTCGTGCTTGGAGAGGTCGAGGCCGATGGCGCGCAGCGAGTCGAGGTAGAGGTCCTGGACGTCGAGCGGCGACGGCTTGAGGATGACTTGAAACTGGTAGTGCTTTCCGAGGCGGAAGGGGTTGTCGCCGTAGCGGCCGTCCGCCGGCCGCCGCGACGGCTGGACGTAGCCGACGTTGAAGGGCTCCGGTCCGAGGACGCGCAGGAAGGTCGCCTGATGCATCGTGCCGGCGCCGACCTCGAGGTCGAGCGGCGTCTCGATCATGCAGCCGCGCTCGGCCCAGAAGTTTTGCAACTTCAAAATGAGATCTTGAAAGGTCAGACGCGACATCGGGGCGGGGATTGTAGCAGCGGGGGCGGCTTGTCACCTGTGGCCGATCGTGTCGGTCTGCGTGGGCGGGGGCGCCGAGGTGTCGGTCTTGTCCTTGTCCTTCTTCGGCGGCTTGTCCGTCGCCGAGGTGTCGGTCGTCGACGCCGTGTCCGTCGCCGTGGTATCGGTCGTGGCTGTCGTGTCCGTCGGCGGCGGACGGCGCGTGCGCGTCCGAGGCGGCGGCGGTGGCGGCGCTTGCGTGGCTGTCGTCGTCGTCGTCGACGGCACGTTCACCGTCGTCGTCGCGCGCGGCGGCGGTACCGTTGCCGGCGCCGGCATGCTGCTGCTCGACATCGCGCCCGGCTGCTGCGGCGGCAGCACCCCGCCCGCCGGCCCGCCCGGCATGTTCGCCGGCGGCAGCGCGGTGCCGAGCGCGAACGTGCTCGTCGTGTCGGTATTCGTCGC
>JBKOUP010000454.1:0-5521 GCA_046723495.1 Acidobacteriota bacterium | reverse complement strand
GCTACACGGAGCTGTCGGTCATCGACGCGGCGAAGCGGCTGAAGGTCGAGGTCAAGGCCAACAAGGAAGAGTTCCGCCCGGCGGCCAAGGCGCACATCGACGTCACCGTGAAGGACGCGGCGGGCAAGCCGGCGCAGTCCGAGGTGACGTTGTGGGCGGTCGACTACGGCGTGCTGTCGCTGACGTCGTACAAGACCCCCGACGTCCTCGCCTCGATGTACCTGCGCAAGGCGCTGCAGGTCGTCACCGACGACTCGCGCGAGAAGATCGTCAGCCGCCGCGTGCTGACGCCGAAAGGGGAGACGCAGGGCGGCGGCGGCGGGCGCGACGCCGGGCCGGGAACGATCCGCAAGGACTTCCGCGTGCTGGCGTTCTGGCTTGGCTCGATCGCGACCGATCGCAACGGCCGCGCGCACGCCGACGTGGTGCTGCCGGAGTCGCTGTCGACGTACCGCATCATGGCCGTGGCCGGCGACCGCGCCTCGCGCTTCGGCTGGGGCGAGAACGAAATACGCATCAACAAGCCGCTGCTGATCACGCCGGCGTTCCCGCGCTTCCTGGCGCTGGGCGACAAGGCCACGTTCGGCGGCGTCGTGCACAGCCAGCTGAAGCAGGGCGGGCGGGCGACGGTGACGATCAAGTCGCTCGATCCATCGATTGTCGACGTGGCGGGATCGCAGTCCGTCGACGTCGCCGCCGGCGGCAACGTCGAAGTCCGCTTCGACGCCGTGGCCAAGTCGGTCGGCACCGCGCGCATCCAAATGAGCGTAGCGATGCTCGGCGAGAACGACGCGTTCGAAGAGACCCTGCCGGTGCGCCTGCTCACGCCCGCGGAGACGGTGGCCGCATACGGCGAGGCCAATCCGACGGCGAAGGAGACGCTCGACGTGCCGAAGGACGTGGCCACCGCCAATCTCCACGTCGAGCTGGCGTCGACGGCGATGGTCGGCCTCAGCGAGGGCGCGCAGTACCTGATCGAATATCCGTACGGCTGCGCGGAGCAGCGTTCCTCCGCGGCCATGGCCACGATGCTGGCCGGCGACCTCGGCGACGCGTTCGCGCTGCCGAACCTCGACGCCAAGAAGGCCCGCTCGATCGCCCAGACCACGATCTACGAGCTCTACAAGTTCCAATGCGGCGACGGCGGCTTCGCCTTCTGGGCCGGCGAATGCGGCGGGGAGTCGCCGTACTTGACCGCGAACGTCGTGCACGTCATGCAGCGCGGCGTGGCCCTGAAGTACGACGTCAACAAGGACGTGCTCAACCGCGCCTACACGTATCTCGACAACCAGCTCAAACAGAAGCGGCCGGAAAACGAAGGGTGGTGGCCCGCGTACACGGCTTGGCAGGCGTTCGCGGCGAAGGTGCTGAGCGAGGGCGGCCGCAACGTCGACAGCCACATCAACCGGCTGATCACCTACGTCGACCGCATGCCCGTCTTCGGCATCGCCTACCTCGCCGACGCCATGAAGGGCGATCCGCGCACGGCCGATCTGCGGCGGCGCATCGACAACGCCATCCTCCCCGAGGGGGGGAGCGCGCATGTCGAGGAGCTCAACGATCCATATCTGCTGTGGTTCTGGAATTCGAACGTCCGCTCGACGGCGATCGTGCTCGACACGCTGGTGCGCTCCGGCAACGACGAGCAGCTCGTCAAGCAGATGGTGCGCTGGCTGATGAAGGTGCGCCGGCGCGGGCGGTGGGGAAACACGCAGGAGAACGTCTGGGCGATGGAGTCGCTCGTCGACTACTACCGCAAGTACGAGAGCGTGACGCCGGACTTCACAGCGGTGGTCAAGATGGCCGGGCAGGACATCGCCCACGACGCGTTCAAAGGCCGCAGCAGCGAGGCGAAGAGCCACGACGTGCCGCCGCGCTCGGGCGAGGTGATGTTCGAGAAGCAAGGCCTCGGCACGCTCTTCTACCTGATGCGCCTGCGCTACGTGCCGCTCGGGTTGATGCACGAGCCGCTCGACCAGGGCTTCGCCATCGAGCGGAAGTACTCGCAGGAGACGTTCAAGGCCGGCGACCTGATCAAGGTGACGCTGCGCATCCGCAACACGAAGGAGCGGCGCTTCGTGGCGGTGGTCGATCCGATTCCCGCAGGCACGGAGCCGGTGGAGTCGTGGTTCTCGACGACGGCGACGGAGCTCGCCGAGCAGCAGCGAAAAGCCGACACCGGCGGCGACTGGATGTCGTGGTGGAAGCACGGCGGCTTCGATCACGTGGAGCGCCACGACGACCACGTTTCGCTCTTCGCCACGCGCCTCGCGGAAGGGAATCACGAGTTCACGTACATGGTGCGCGCGACGACGGCGGGCCACTTCGTCGCCGCGCCCGCGCACGTGGAGGAGATGTACGAGCCGGAGGTGTTCGGGCGGACGGCCAGCGCGGTGGTGGAGGTGAAGTGAGGGCGCAGGGCGCAGGGCGCGGGGCGCAGGTGGTTTGGCTGGCGGTTGTCGCTGCCATTTGCCTCTATTTGCGATTCGCGCCGATGCCCGTGATCCCCACGGAAACAACCCCCACGATCGTCGACCGCAACGGCGTCGTGCTCTACGAGCCCCTCGGCAGCGGCGGCACGCGCGCGGCGTGGCTGACGTCGATTCCCGACAACGTCGCCCGCGCAACGATCGCCGCCGAGGACAAGCGGTTCTACTTGCATCCCGGCATCGATCCGATCGCCGTCGCGCGCGCGGTCCTGCACGACGTCCGGCGCTTGCGCATCGTCGAAGGCGGCTCGACGATCACGCAGCAGGTCGCCAAGCTGATGCTGCAGCGGCGGAGTCGCTGGCAGAAGCTGCACGAGGCGATCGTCGCCCTGCAGCTCGAAGCGCAATACAGCAAGCGCGAGATCCTCGCCCTTTACCTCAATCTGGCGCCGTACGGCGATCAGACCATCGGCATCGCCCGCGCCAGCCAGCGCGTCTTCGGCTGTGATCCGGAGCAGCTCACGGTCGCGCAGGCTGCGTACCTCGCGGCGTTGCCGCAGCGGCCGTCGTCGAAGAACGTACGGTATCGCGCGGTGCTGCGACGCATGCACGCGTCGAAGGCGGATTTCGCGGAGAAACTGAGCTTCGATCGCGGTCGCCACCCGTTCCTCGCTCCGCATTTCGTCGAGCGCGTGCGTGCCATCGCCTCCGGCCCGCGCATCGAGACCACGCTCGACGTCCGCCTCCAGCGCGAGGTCGAAGGCATCATCGCTGCCGCTAAGCCTGACCTGCTGCGGCACGGCGCGCGCTCCGTCGCCGTCGCCGTCCTCGACAACCGCAGCGGCGACTGGCTGGCGTGGGAGGGCTCGGGCGACTACTTTGGCACCGACTTCGGCGGCGCGATCGACGGCGTGGTCACGCCGCGCCAACCCGGCTCGGCGCTCAAGCCGTTCACCTACGCGCTCGGCTTCGAGTCGGGCTTCACGCCGGCCTCGGTGCTCGACGACGTGCCGTCGCATTTCCCCACCGCCGAGGAAGGCGTCGTCTATACGCCGCGCAACTACGACGGGCGCTACCGCGGGCCACTGCGTGCGCGCCTGGCCCTGGCCGGCTCGGAGAACGTGCCCGCGGTGCAGCTCCTCTCGAAGCTCGGGCCGCCGGCGCTGCTGCGCTTTCTGCGCGCCTTCGGGTTCCGTAATTTCGATCGCACCGCCGACTACTACGGCCTCGGCCTGACCCTCGGCGACGCCGAGGTCACGCTCGAGCAGCTCGTGCACGCGTACGCGACGTTCGCGCGCGGCGGCGTGGCCATCGAGCCGTCGATGCTGCTGCACGGGCCGCGCGCGCAGCGGCGGCTGGTGTCGGCGCGGACGGCGTTCTGGATTACGGACATTCTCTCGGATGCCTCGGCGCGCGAGTACATCTTCGGCTCGGGCGGCGCGCTCGATTTTCCGTTTCCCGTGGCGGTGAAGACCGGCACGTCGCAGGCGTATCGCGACAACTGGACGATCGGGTACACGCGCGACGTGACGGTGGGGGTGTGGGTGGGGAACTTCGACCTCACGCCGTTGCGCAACTCGAGCGGGGTCACGGGGGCGGGGCCGATTTTTCATGCGGTGATGCTCGCGGCGGCGCGGGGGCGGGAGGAGATCGTGGAGAGGCCGGCGGAGCTCGAGCTTGTGCCGGTCTGTGCGTTGACGGGGTTGCGGCCTTCGACGAACTGCCCGGAGGTGGACAACGAGTGGTTGCCGGGGGACGCGGCGGTGGTGTTTTGTGCGCATCCCCGCGGCGGCGGGACGCCGCCGCTACGGCCGGCGGGGACGCCGGCGCGACTGGCGATTCTCAACCCTGCTGACGGCGCCACCTATTTGATCGATCCTACGCTGCGGCGGGAGTTTCAGGCGTTGCGGTTGCGGGCGTCTCAGGATGCGCGCTTCACGGTGGACGGCAGGCGCGTGGAACGTGACTGGCCGCTTCAGCCTGGCAGGCACGTCGTCGCGGCTGTCGACGGGCGCGGGCGCCGTGATAGCGTCACCATCACGGTGCGATAACTGCTTATGACCAAGCCGCTCATCGGCATCGGCTCCGACGTCCTGCGCACGGCGGGCGAGCGCGACCGTGCCTTCGTCTACACCACCTACGTCGATTCGCTGCGCCGCGCCGGCGCGGTCCCCGTCCTCATCCCGCCGCAGCCGGAGAACGCGGCCGAGGTCCTCGACGACGTCGACGGCCTCCTCCTTGCCGGCGGCGAGGACTGCGATCCCGCGGCGTACGGCGAGCAGGCGCATCCGTCCGTCGAGCCGATGGATCCCCGTCGTCAGGCCAATGATCTGTCGTTGGCCAGGATCGCCCGCGAGCGCGGCATCCCCACGCTCGGCATCTGCCTCGGCGTGCAGGTGATGAACGTCGCCGCCGGCGGCACGCTCATCCAGCACATCGAGAGCGACATCGACCACGCCAGCGATCCTGAGGACCGCCACCGCCACGAGGTGGCCATCGACGGCGGCACGCGACTGGCCGCGATCGTCGGCGAGCGCGAGCTCGGCGTGAACTCGTCGCACCACCAGGCCATCAAGGACGTCGGCGCCGGCCTGCGCGTCACCGCCCACGCGCCCGACGGCATCATCGAGGGGATCGAGGACCCGCGCCATCCGTTCTACGTCGGCGTGCAGTGGCACCCCGAGGACATGGGCGGGGAGGCCTCGGCATCGGCCATCTTTGGTGCCTTCGTCGAGGCTGCCCGCAAGCGTGCCGAAACGCGCACGAATTTGTCACCGGCCGCGGCCTTGAAATCGGAATAGCCTTTTTGCATGAGTCGTTTCCGATGCCCGTGAAGAAACTCGCTGTTGTTGCGCTCGCGCTGGCCCTCTCGTCGACCGCGTCGGCGTCGCCGTGGATCAAATCGTTCACGCAGGCGCAGAAGAAGGCGAAGGAAAAGAAAAGCCTGATCTTCGTCGACCTCTTCGCCGACTGGTGCGGTTGGTGCCACAAGTTCGAGCAGGACGTGATTCCCTCCGAGGGCTTCCAGAAGGCCACCGACGCCAGGGTCTGTCTCTTATACACATCGGACGCTGCCGACGAGGTGTGGGGGG
>JBKOUP010000304.1:0-9446 GCA_046723495.1 Acidobacteriota bacterium | reverse complement strand
GCTGGAGACGGCGCCGTTCGATCCGTCGGTGCCGTATTTTTTGGATGAGGAAGGGTCAGTGCACAGCGTCACGGGGAAAAAGAAGTGAAGCTTGCGCCCCTCACCCTGGCGCTTCGCGCCTGTCCCTCTCCCCGCACGCGGGGAGAGGGTGGCGCCGCAGGCGCCGGGTGAGGGGCGCCACTCGTCACGAGCTCTCCAATAGCGACACCACGCGATTCTTCTCGTCGACGGTCACCACCTTCGCCTGATGCGCGAGCGTCTGCCCCTCGTGCAAAAACCCCCAGCAGAGGATGCTGACGACGTCCCCCACCCGCGCCGGCCCGTGCACCCGCACCTCGCCGCTTCCCTCGGCCGCGGCCTCGACGAACGTCGTGAAGTGCGCGCCCGTCGTGACGTTCACGAGGTCGACGCGCTCGAGCGGCAGGAGCTCGGCCGCGTGCATCAGCAGCGGATCGAGGCGAAGGCTGGCCGAGTCCGCGTGCGTCACCGTGGCGTTGCGGATGATCGACCGCAGCAGCGCGCGCATCATGGGATTGGCAGGTTGTCGATCAGCCGCGTTCGTCCGACGCGGACCGCGCCGGCGACGAGCAGCTTGCGGTCGAAGTCGGCCGGCGTCTCGAACGTGAGCGGGTCGACGAGCACGAGGTAGTCGACGTCGACGCCCGGCGTCTCCGCGATCACCTTGCGCATGAGGTGCTCGACGCCGGCGACGTCGTGGATCCCGTGCGTGACCGCCTCGACGCCGCCGCGCAACGCGCGGTAGAGCGCCGGCGCGACCGCGCGCTCCTCCGCCGAGAGATAGGCGTTGCGCGACGACATGGCCAGGCCGTCGTGCTCGCGCACGGTCTCGGCGAAGACGAGGCCCACGGGCACGTCGAGGTCGCGGACCATGCGCTCGATCACGGCGCATTGCTGCGCGTCCTTGCGGCCGAAGACGGCGAGGTCGGGCTGCACGATGTTGAAGAGCTTCAGCACGACCGTTGCCACCCCCTCGAAGTGGCCGGGCCGGCGCGCCCCTTCGAGCGGCTGGGCGACCCCGCCGAGGGTCACGGCCGTGACCGCGCCGGGCGGGTACATGACGTCGACCGGCGGCAGGAAGAGCACGTCGACGCCGCGCGCTTCGAGGAGGGCGCGGTCGCGGGCCTCGTCGCGCGGATAGCGCTCGAAGTCCTCGGATGGCCCGAACTGCCGCGGGTTGACGAAGATCGAGACGACGACGAGCTCCGCGCCGTGCGCGCGGGCCGCGTCGATGAGCGAGAGGTGGCCGTCGTGGAGGAAGCCCATCGTCGGCACGAGGGCGGCCGGTCTCCGCGCCACAGCGGCGCGAACGTCCTCGATCGTGCGCGCGACCTTCATCGCGTCAGCGACACGACCTCGCCGCCGCCGTGCTCGCGGCCGTAGAGCTTGCGCAGTTCGTCGGCGCTGGCAGCGTGGAACGACTCGGCGTCGGTGGGGAAGCGCCCCTCGCGCACGTCGCCGAGGTACTGCTCGATCGCGCCGCGCATCGCCTCCCCGACCTGCGCGTACTGGCGCACGAAGCGCGGCACGTGGCCGTCGTAGAGGCCGAGGAGGTCGTGGAAAACCAACACTTGCCCGTCGCAGTGCGGGCCGGCGCCGATGCCGATCGTGGGGATCGTCAGCCGCTCGGTGATGATCGCGGCGAGCTCGGCCGGCACCATCTCCAGGACGATCGAAAAGCATCCGGCCTGTTCGAGAGCCAGGGCCTCGTCGACGAGGCGGCGGGCGTCGTCGGCCGCCTTGCCCTGGAGCTTGAACCCGCCGAGGGCGTTGACCGACTGCGGCGTGAGCCCGATGTGGCCCATGACCGGGATCTCGGCGTCGAGGATAGCCTCGACGACCTTGATGCGCTGCCGCTTGCCCCCCTCGATCTTCACCGCGTGCGCGCCGGCGCGGACGAACTGCCCGGCGTTGCGGACGGACTCCTCGACGGAGACGTGGTAGGAGAGGTAGGGCATGTCGCCGACGAGGAGGGCGCGCTGCGTGCCGCGCGCGGCGGCGCGGGTGTGGTGGAGCATGTCGTCGACGGTGACCTGGAGCGTGTCGGGATAGCCGAGGACGACCATGCCGAGGGAGTCGCCGACGAGGATGACGTCGGCGCCGGCGGCGTCGGCCACGCGCGCGGAGGGGTAGTCGTAGGCGGTGATCATGCCGATGGGGGTCTTGCCCTTCATCGACTTGATCGCGGGGGCTGTGACTTTTTTGGCTTCGTTCATCGTCTCCTCCGGGACCGGGGGAGACGGGTTCTTAGTTGTTGGTTCTTAGTTCTTAGATGAGGTCGCGAACGGCCAAACTAAGAACTAAGAACCAACAACTAACAACTACGTCAGCGTCTCGGTCCGTTGACTCAGGATCCCAGCGGCACGTAGTACTGCGTTCCCTTTTGCGCGTTTCGAATCTGCTCCACGAGCTGATCGAAATGCGACGGCGTGTTCACGAAGTCGATGTCGTTGGTATTCACGACCAGCAACGGCGTCTCATCGTACCGGTAGAAGTAATGCGAGTACGCCTCGCTGAGCTCTTGCAAATACTGCGGCGAGATCGATTTTTCGTACGAACGCGCGCGCTTCTTCAAGCGCTTCACCAGTGTATCAAGACTTCCCTGCAAATAGATGACGAGGTCGGGACGGGGCACGCTCTCGTAGAGGAGGTCGTAGAGCCGGTTGTAGATCATCAGCTCCGAGTCCTCGAGCGTAAGGTAGGCGAAGAGCTTGTCCTTGGGGAAGGTGTAGTCGGCCACGATCAGCTCGGTGAAGAGGTCGCGCTGGGCGATCGTGCGCTGCTGGTCGTAGCGGGAGAGCAGGAAGAACAGCTGGCAGCGGAAGGCCGCGCCGCGCTTGTCCTTGTAGAAGTCGGCCAGGAAGGGGTTGTCGACGTCCTCGAGCACCTTCGTGCCGCGGAAGCGCCGCGCCAGGAGGCCGACCAGCGAGGTCTTGCCGACGCCGATCGGCCCCTCGACAGCGATGTGACGGAACGGCAGGGACGGCATGGACCTCGGAAGGATAAAGCAGAAGGCAGAAAGCAGAAGGCAGAAATCATCTCTGCTTTCTGCTTTCTGATTTCTGCTTTGTGATACAAACGCCCGCCCCATGCTGGATCTAACGGAATACCGCCTCGACAACGGCCTCAGAGTCGTCCTCAACGAGGACCACTCCGCGCCGCTCGTGGCCATCAACCTCTGGTACCACGTCGGCTCGAAGAACGAGCGGCCCGGGCGCACCGGCTTCGCCCACCTCTTCGAGCACATGCTCTTCTCCGGCTCCGAGCACGTCGGCAACAACGAGCACTTCCGCCACGTCCAGTCCGTCGGCGGGGTCCTCAACGGAACGACATTCTTTGATCGCACCAATTACTTTGAAACATTACCGTCTAACTATTTGGCGCTCGGCTTGTGGCTGGAGTCGGATCGCATGGGCTTCTTCCTCCCCGCTCTCACCCAGGAGAAGCTCGACATCCAGCGCGAGGTGGTCAAGGAGGAGCGCCGCCAGCGCTACGACAACGTCCCCTACGGCACGGCCTTCGAGCGCCTGCTGAACCTCGCCTACGACGCCGACTACTCCTACCACTGGCCGACGATCGGCTCGATGGAAGACCTCGGCGCGGCCTCGCTCGACGACATCCGCGACTTCTTCGCCACCTGGTACCGCCCCGACAATTGCACGCTCACGCTCGTCGGCGACTTCGCTCCGGCCGAGGCCCGCGAGCTGATCGCGGGCTACTTCGCGGACATCCCGGCCGGCGGCTCCTTCCCGCAGTTCGACCTCGTCCGCCGTCCCCTCGGCGGCGAGCGCCGCGAAGTCTTCCGCTCCCCGGTGCAGCTCCCGCGGCTCTACCGCCTCTACCACCTTCCCGGCATGGGCGCGCCGGAGTGGATCCACGCCGACCTCCTGGCCACGATTTTGAGCGGAGACAAGGCCAGCCGCCTGGAGAAGGCCCTCGTCCTCGACAAGCAGATCGCCACCGACGTCGCCGCGTACGTGCTCCCGACGGAGTCGGCCGGCATGCTGATGCTGCAGGCGACGGCGAAGGAGAACGTGTCGATCGACGAGGTCGAGGCCGCGATCGACGCCGAGATCGACCGCATCGCCGGCAACGGCATCACCGAGGACGAGCTGGCCCGGGCGAAGACGCGCTCCGAAGTCGAGTTCGCCCACCAGATCGAAAACTACGACACGCGCGCCGACGTGATCGGCATGATGGCCACGTACTTCGGCGACGCGGCGATGACCCAGCGCTGGCTCGAGCCGTACCAGGCGGCGACGGCCGCGGACGTCATGACGACGACGGCGAAGCACCTGAGCCCCGAGGATCGGGTGACGATTCATTTCTTACCGGAGAAGGAATGACGGACCGCACCACCGCCCCCCCGCCCGGCCCGCCCCGCCCGTACCACTTCCCGCACGTGACGCGGAAGACGCTCGCGAACGGCCTCGAAGTGCTGATCGCCGAGAGCCACGCCGCGCCGCTGGCGTCGGTGCGCGCGCTGGTGCGCTCCGGCGCGGACCATGACACCGCCGAGGTGGCGGGGCTGGCCTCGCTGACGGCGGACCTGCTCGATGAAGGGGCGGGCGGGCGGGACGGCGTACAGATCGCCGAAGAGCTCGGGCTGCTCGGCGGCACCCTCGGCACGGGCGCCGACTGGGACGCCTCGTACGTCTCGCTCGACGCGCTGAGCCGCACCGCCGGCGCGGCGCTCACGATCTTCGCCGACGTCGTGCGCCGGGCCACCCTGCCGGCCGACGCCCTCGAGCGCGTGCGCAGCGAGCGGCTCTCGGAGCTGCTCCAGCAGCGCGACGAGCCCGCCGTCATCGCCGCGAAGCGCTTCTCCGGCCTCCTCTACGGCACGGGCGCGTATGGCAACTCCATCGGCGGCAACCCGGAGTCGGTCGCGCGCATCGCTCTCGATCACGTGCGCGGTTTCTACGCGCAGCACTTCATCCCCAACGGCACGGCCATCATCGCCGCCGGCGACGTCGACACGGCGCAGATCCTGGCCACGATCGAGTCGCTCTTCGGCGACTGGCCGCGCGGCGAGGAGCCGCCGCGCCCGGTCGTCAATCCGCAGCGCGTCGAAGTTTCGCGCATCTATCTCATCGACCGTCCGACGGCGGTGCAGTCGGAGATCCGCATCGGCCACGTCGGCGTGGCCCGCGACACGGCCGACTACTTCCCCCTCTCGGTGATGAACGCCCTCCTCGGCGGCGTGTTCAACTCGCGCATCAACCTCAACCTGCGCGAGCGGCACGGCTACACGTACGGCGCGCGATCGACGTTCGCCTTCCGCCGCCAGGCCGGGCCGTTCGTCGTCAGCGCGCCGGTACGCAACGAGGTGACGCGCGAGTCGGTCGAGGAGGTCTTCGCCGAGCTGCGAAGGATCCGCACCGGCGACGTCGAGGACCGCGAGCTCGACGACACGAAGAACTACCTGATGGGCGTCTTCCCCGCCACCGTGCAGAGCTCCGGCGACGTCGCCGGCCGCCTACTGGACATGGAGCTCTACGGCCTCCCCCACGACTACTTCGACCGCTACCGCGACAACATCGCCGCCGTCGGCAAGGACGACATCGCCGCCGTGGCGCGCAAGTACATCGACCCCGACCGCGCGCTCATCGTCATCGTCGGCAACGCCGACCAGATCCGCGAGCCGCTCGGATCGCTGGGGATGCCGATTCATGAGATGGATATTGATGGGAAGGTGGCGTGAGAGGGAACAGGTCACAGGTCACGGGTGACAGGTGGTGACAGCCAACCTGTCATCCGTGACCTGTTCCCTGTTCCCTATCTCTGAATCGCATAGCTCACCTTGAAGAAAAACGTCCGATCGGCCCGCAGCAGATCCGCGTTCGCGTTCAGCACGCGGTCGTCGCCGTAGCCGGCGAAGAGCACTGTCTGCCAGTTCACCTTGTAGCTGTACAGCACCGAGCCGGTGAACGAGCCGCTGTGGCCGTCGGGGAACTTGTTGTCGACGTACTGGCCGATGATCCGCACCAATGACCGCGCGGAGAAGCTGTACGTCGTTTTCAGGCGCTCGATCGTGGCCGTGTAGACCCGCTCGCCCTGCGCGTCGAGCCATTCGCGGCTGGCGTTGACGTCGAACGTGATCTTGTCGAGCGGGCGGATCGTCGAGGCCAGGGTGAAGTTCGTCTGGTTGCCGACGCGGCCGGAGCCGAAGTCGATGCCTTCGCCGAAGCGCCCTTGCAGCACGATGCGCGGCCAGCGGCGGTGCGGGTCGATCTGCACGAACCAGATCGCGTACGTCTGGTCCAGCAGCTTGTCGCCGACGAGAACCTGCTCCTTCGGCCGGCCCTCGACGTTCACCTGGAGGTTCTTGACGCCGAGGGCGACGATGCCTGGCGCCCACTCGCGGAAGATCGTGTTGCCGTTCAGGTCGCGCTGCTCGTCGAAGGCCAGGTACGTGCGGATGAAGCGGAGCAGGCCCTTCTCCGGATAGGCGCGGTAGCCGCCGCCCACGACAAACTCGCGGTAGCCGACCTGGGGAAGAAATCCGAGGTCGGCGCGGAAGCCGTCGCCGATGTCGCGCAGCTGCACGCCGACGTCGTAGTGCTGCTTGGTGCGGTTCCAGCCGGCGTAGAACGCATGCGACGTCGAGCTGCCGCCGCCGTAGGAGTCCGGATCCTTCGTGTCGCTGTGGAGGAGCTCCATCGTCACCGCGTCGGTCTCGCTCGGGCGCCACTGGAAATCGGGGCCGATGACGCGGTTGTGCCCGGCGCCGCCGCTGATCTCGCGGTCCGTGAGCACGAGTCCGGCGAACGACGCGCCGAGGTCGTGGCGGATGCGCGCGATCGTGTCGTAGGACTTGAAATCCGCAGGGAGGAAGAACGAGCCCAGCGTACCGGGGATCACCGTCAATCCGCCGCCGTGGTCGTCGGTGACGAGCACCGTGTACGCGGAGCCGCCGATCTTCCCGGTGGCGCGCGCCCCCCAGCGCGGCGAGTTGATATTGCGCGTGTAGGCGACCTGCAGCGGCGTGTCGAAGAGGTCGAAGCCTTCCAGGAAGAACGGCCGCTTCTCGGGGAAGAAGACCGCGAAGCGGCGGTTCGTCGTGATCTGGGCGATGTCCGACTCGATCTGCGAGAAGTCGGGGTTGAAGGTCATGTCGAGAGCCTGGTTCTGCGTCGGCGTCCACTTCACGTCGAGGCCCGCGGCTTTCTTCAGCGGCTCGCGCTCGAGCGGCCTGCCCGGCAGCCGCTCGCCGGCTGCGTCCTCTTCCGGCAGCGACGTCGACTGCGCCGTCACGTACGGCGCGGCGATGAGATGCCCCGCCTTCGGCAGCCCGGTCAGGCCGACGATCGGATGCATCCAGCAGATGTAGCAGTTCGAGCCGCGCGGGATCGCCGCGCTCTGGTAGGCGTAGCGGAACTCGCGGGGGTAGTTGCGCCAGACCAGGATGTTCCACGTCTGCTCCGGCGCGTCGTTGTAACGAAGCGAGGCGAAGGGGATGCGGTACTCGGCGCTCCAGCCGCCGGAGTCGATCTTCGCGGCCGTGTCGTAGTAGAAATCGGGCGAGAAGTCCTCGTTGCCGTTCGCGTCGTTGTAGATGCCGTCGCCCTGGATGCCGCGCGGGTTCACACGCAACTCCATCGCCGAGCGCTTGTCGTTGCGCGTGTCGAGGAAGACGGCGATGTTGTCGTCCGTGCCGATGACCTGGTCGCGGTCGACGTACGGCGCGCGGATCTTGTTCGGCTCCGGATCCTCGCAGCGGATGCCGATGTAGAAGTACTTGTCGTCGTAGGTGAGGTGGACGATCGTCTTGACCTTCGGCTCGCCGTTGTTGCCCGGCGAGGTCTCGTAGAAGTGGTCGATGACGGCGGCGTTCTTCCATCCCGGATCGTCGAGGTTCCCGTCGACCGTGATGGCCCCCTCGGCGCGATGGATGTGAATCGGCGGCGGGATCGGGATGGAAGGCTGGGCGGGGGCGGGCTGTTGGGCCAGGGCCGTGGCGGCAACAGCGGTCGCAACGATCGCGAAGGCGATTCGGGTCATCGGTTGTCGGTTCTCCTACGAACTGTTACGTAGGTTGGACGCCGCGGTTGCAATGCGGTTGGGCTTATTTTTCATCGACCAGCACGGCCGCGCCCGCGGCGACCACCTGCGCAAGAAGCAGCAGCGTCGAGAAGCCGTGCAGCACGCCGAAACGGCGGCGCAGCGGATGCTCGCGCGGGAGCTCGCTGATGGCCACCGACGCTTCCATGCGCATCGTGCGGATGCGCGTGTCGACGAGCGCCTGCACCGACGCCAGCAAAATGGCCGCGAAGAGAATGCCGAGGATCAGCGGACGCGAGCGGCGCCACTCCAGCGCCAGCAGCGCCAGCGGCGCGAGGAGGGCGATGTAGTGCCAGCGCGTCAGGATCGCGCCAACGACGTTGGCGGCGTCGGTGGGCGTCGTCAGCGTGCGGAACGCCGCCAGCGCCGCGACGATGACGAAGACGGCGCTGCCCAGCCAGAGACTCTCGATCAGTCGCGAAAGACGCCGCGTATGGCCTCCTCGTACGGCGCGCGCAGCACGCCGCGGTCAGTGATGATGGCGGTGATCAGCGCCGCTGGGGTGACGTCGAAGGCGGGATGCCGCACGGCCACGCCCTCCGGCGCGACGCGCCTGCCGCCGATCTGCGTGACCTCGGCCGCGCTGCGCTCCTCGATCGGGATGGCCGCGCCGTTGGGGCAGTCGATGTCGATCGTCGACACCGGCGCGGCGACGTAGAACGGGACGTTGTGCGCCTTCGCGAGGACGGCCACGGTGTACGTGCCGATCTTGTTCGCGGCGTCGCCGTTCACGGCGATGCGGTCGGCGCCGACGACGACGGCGTCGAACGTCCCCTGCTGGAAAAAGTGCCCGGCCATGCTGTCGGTGATGAGGGTGACGTCGATCCCTTCCTCGTGCAGCTCCCACGCGGTGAGCCGCGCTCCCTGCAGGTAGGGCCGGGTCTCGTCGGCGAAGACGGCGATTTTCTTGCCGCCCTCGACGGCGGCGCGGATCACGCCGAGGGCCGTGCCGTAGCCGGCCGTGGCGAGCGCGCCGGCGTTGCAGTGGGTGAGGACGGTGGCGGAGGCGCCGAGGAGCTCGGCGCCGAAGCGGCCGATGCGGCGGCAGGCGGCGACGTCTTCGTCGAAGATGGCCTGCGCCTCGCGCACGAGGTCGCCGCCGCGCGCGTGGACGTCGAGCATCCGGTCGATCGCCCCCATCAGGTTGACGGCGGTCGGCCGCGCCGCGCGCAGCTCCTCGGCCGCCGCGCGCACGTCGTCGCCGCGCATCGCCGCCAGAGCCACGCCGAACGCGGCGGAGACGCCGATGGCCGGCGCGCCGCGCACGACCATGTCCCGGATCGCAGCCTCTACTTCTCTCGGTGTATGGCAGGTCACCCAGATCACTTCCCGCGGCAAACGCCGCTGATCGAGCAGTTCGAGGG
>JBKOUP010000361.1:0-7193 GCA_046723495.1 Acidobacteriota bacterium | reverse complement strand
CCTTCGCCGCGGCCGATCAGGCGCCATGTCTTCCGTTCTTCCGGAGAGCCATGGAGGAGCCGCGGATACCACGCCAGCGGCACGGAGATCGAGCGGCCGTCGCTGAGGTCGACCGTCAACGTGTCGTCGGTGACGACGACGTTCATCGCGGCGGGAACAACGATGTCAGTGATCGAAGAACTCATGCCAGGCCGTCTCCGCGGTCACTTGCATAAAAGAAGAACCGGTAGGCGTCCCTCTTTTAGAACCGTGGGCATTCGCATCTATCGTACTGCAAATTTTCGGTGTCGCCCCGACCCTCCGCCTTGTCTCTGACCCCGAATTCTGATTGACTGACCGCGCGTTCAGCGTATTGACCCATGAAGTCCAAAGAAGAAGTCGTCCACGATTTTCGCGTCCAGTCCATCCAGGAGGCGACGATGCGGGTCATCGCCCGCAAGGGGATCGCCGCGGCCACGATGCAGGAGATCGCCGAGGCGGCGGGCGTGGCCAAAGGGACGCTCTACCTCTACTTCCGCGACCGCGACGAGCTCGTGGAGAAGACCTTCGAGAGCGCCATCACCCAGCTCCACGCGCGCGTCGACGCCGTCCTCGACCTCGACACGCCGTTCGAGGAAAAACTGCGGGCCATGCTCGGCGCGGTCAGCGGCTTCTTCCGCGAGAACCGCGAGTTCTTCCGCCTCTACATCTCCATGCGCTTCCCGGAGGGGAACGCGCAGCAGCAGCGCCGCCAGAAGCGCACCTGCCAACCGCAGTACCAGGCCCGCGTGCAGCGCGTGGCCGGCATCCTGCGCGAAGCCATGGACCGCGGCGAGATCGGCGTGACCGATCCGCGCCGCCTGGCGTTATTCATCATCGAAGGGAGCAATGCCGTGATCATCGAGCGGGTGATGTCGGAGGTGCCGTCGTCGGCCGACGACGACGTCGACTTCCTGGCCGGCACGATCCTCGGCGGAATACGAAAGTGAAACGAGTCTTCCTCATCTTCGCCTTCGCGGCGGCGACGGCCTCGGCGCAGACGCACCTGACGCTGCAGGAAGCGCTCGGCCGCGCGCTCAAGGTCAACAACACCGTCGAGCGTGCCCGCGCCGAGGTGCAGGTGCAGAACGAGAACCGGCGCTTCCTGCTCTCGCAGGTCCTTCCGCGCGTGACCGCCACCGGCAGCGCCATCCGCAACAGCGAAGAGGTGTCGTTCGGCAGCGGCAGCGACGCGCGCACGATCCTGCCGGGCAACGACTGGAACTATCGCGTCGTCCTCTCCCAGCCGGTCTACGCCGGCAACCGCGAGCGGCGCGCGTACGAGCAGGCCAAGATCGGCGTGGCCACGGCGCAGGAGAGCGTCTTCGGCACCGAGGACGCCGTGCTTCTCCGCGTGGCCTCGAACTACCTCGGCGTGGTGAACGCCGACGCCCTCATCGACGTCGAGAACAAGAACATCGCTCTCGCCGAGAAGCAACGCACGCAGGCGCAGGCCTTCTACGAAGCCGGCGAGGTGACGAAGGTCGACGTCCTGCGCGCGGAGACGGCCATCAAGGGCGCGCAGCGGCTGCTGGCCGCGGCCCAGCAGAGCCGCGAGAACGCCGTGAGCCGCCTGCGCGCCGACCTCGACGTCGACGGCGAGATCACCGTCGACCGCCCCGCCGCGGCGACGCCGCCGCTCCCCGACGAGCAGACGCTGGTCTCGCGCGCCGTCGGCTCGCGGCCGGACGTCGTCGTCGCCGAGAACAACGTCAAGACGGCGGACCTCGAGGTGCGCAAGCAGCGCGGCTTCTGGCTGCCGGTCGTCACCTTCGACGCCGGCTTCATCAATCAGAAGTCGGCCTTCCCGGCCTCGCGCTACGGCTACGGCGCGTTCCGCTTCACCGTGCCGCTGTTCCAGTCGGGCGAGGTTGAGGCGCGCGTGGCGCAGGCGAAGGACCGCGAGGAGCAGGCCAGGCTCTCGCTCGAAGACGCGAAGATCACGGCGCGCGAGGACGTGCGCCAGGCTCTGGTCGACCTGCACGCGGCGGAGACGTCGCTGCAGCTGGCGCGCGAGCAGCTCACCGCGGCGGAGGCCGAGTACGCCGAGGCCTTCGAGCGCTACCGCGCGCAGGAGGCCACGTCGGTCGACGTCGCCGCGTCGGAGACGTCGCTCGCCGACGCCCGCCGCGCCGTCGCCGCCGAGACCTCGAATCGCGATCTGTCGCAACTGCGCGTCTGGTACGCCGCGGGGGCGCTCAAGGATGCCGTAGGAGTGAAACCGTGATGAGACGACTCTTCGTTGTGATGACCATTGCGCTCGCACTGGCGTGCGCAAAGAAAGACGCCGCGCCGGCACAGCCGAAGACGCCGCCGCCGCTGCCCGCGGACGTGGCGCCGGTGGCGTCGGCGGTGAACGCGACCGCGACGGCGACGGACACCGCCGCGCCGAACGCCGGCCTGGCGACCGAGGCCGGCGGGACGATCGTGGCCACGGGCGAGTTCGTGTCGCCGGTGCGCTCCGAGCTCGCCGCGAAGCTGCCCGGCCGCGTGGCCAAGATGTACGTCGACGAGGGAGCGTTGATCCGGAAGGGGCAGCCGCTGTTGGAGCTGGAGACCGACTACCCGCGCATCAACCTGCAGCGCGCTGAGGCAGACGCGCAGCGCGCCGCCGCGGCGGAAGCCGACGCCGAGCGCGACCTCGAGCGCAAGAAAGAGCTGATCGCCAAAGACTCGATTCCGCGTGCGGTGTATGACCGCTCCGCGTCGACGTACGATCAGGCCAAGGCCGCGCATGCGTCGGCGGTGGCGCAGGCGAAGATGTACCGCCAGCAGATCAGCGATTCCGTGCTGCGCTCGCCGATCGACGGCGTCGTGGCCGAGAAGCGCACCGACGTCGGCCAGCGCCTCGCCGAGGCTACGGTCGCCCTCGTGGTCGTGCAGACGTCGCCGCTCAAGCTCCGCTTCCGTATCCCCGAGAAGTACCTCGCCGAGGTCCATCGCGGCGAGGAGGTGAAGGCCACGGCCGATCCGTACCCGGGGCAAGTCTTCGCCGGGCGCGTGACGGTCGTCGGCGGCGTGATCGATCCGGCCACGCGGTCGTTTACGGTGGAGACGGAGTTCGCCAATCGCGATGGGAAACTGAGGCCGGGGTTGTTCGCCCGGGTGGAGATGTCGCCGCGGGGGTAAACCAGAAACCAGAAACCAGAAACCAGAAGAGCCAGAGCCAGACGATTCTGGTTTCAGGTTTCAGGTTTCTGGTTTATTCGCCAAGGAACGATCATGCACAAACTCGCCGAGCTCTGCGTGAAGCGCCCCGTCTTCGCCACCGTCATCATCCTCTCCCTCGTCGTGGTCGGCTGGTTCGCTTACCAGCAGCTCGGCGTCGACCGGTTTCCGAAGGTCGACATCCCGACGATCACGATCACCACGCGCCTCATCGGCGCGGCGCCCGAGGAGATCGAGACCGACATCAGCGACAAGATCGAGGAAGCGGTCAACACCATCAGCGGCGTCGACGAGCTGACGTCGATTTCTTCTGAGGGGACGTCGCAGGTCATCGTCTCCTTCGTCCTGGAGAAGGACATCGAAGTCGCCGCCCAGGAGGTGCGCGACAAGGTCAACACGATCCTGCGCGACCTGCCGAAGGACGCCGATCCGCCGATCATCCAGAAGATCGACCCCGACGCCATTCCGGTTCTCGGCATCGCCATCTCCGGGCCGGCGCCGATCCGCGACATCACCGAGTTCGCCGACAAGAAGCTGCGCCGGCGCCTGGAGTCGATCAACGGCGTCGGTCAGGCCCTCATCATCGGCGGACGGCCGCGGCAGATCAACGTCGTCGCCGACTCGGAGAAGCTTGCCGCCGTCGGCGTGACCACCGCGCAGCTCGTGGCGGCGCTGCAAGCGCAAAACGTGCAGATTCCCGGCGGCAAGGTCGAGCAGGGGCTGCACGACCTGACCCTGCGCACGTACGGGCGCGTGACCGACCCGCAGGACTTCGCGAACATCTCCATCGTCACGAAGAACGGCTATCCGATCAAGGTCGGCGACGTGGCCCGCATCGAGGACAGCGTGCGCGACGCCGAGTCGATCGCCTCGGTCGACGGCAAGCCGGCCGTGGTCATGAACATCCGCAAGCAGTCGGGGACGAACACGATCGAAGTCGTGGAGCGGCTCAAGGCCCGCCTCGACGAGGTGCGGAAGGACCTGCCGAAGGGCTGGAAGATGCAGATCGTCCGCGACCAGTCGGACTACATCCTGGCCGCCGTGAACGCGGTGAAGGAGCACCTGATCCTCGGCTCGCTCTTCGCCGCGCTGATCGTCTGGTTCTTCCTCTCGTCGCCGAAGCTCGTCGAAGCGCTCTCGCTCGTGGCGGCCACGCTGGCCGTCTATTTCCTCCTGTTCGGACTCGAAGACGTCGTGGCCCGCGTGCCGTCGTTCCACGTCAGCGTGCTGGCGTTCTTCGTCTTGTTCGCCATCGGCTCGTGGCTGGCGGCGAAGTGGAAGTTGCGGACGGCGCCGCGCGTGGCCATCGCCGTCGTGGCCCTGCTCCTGGCGGCGCTCGTGCCGGGCGGCTCGTTCGCGATCAACCCGATCCGCCTCGTCGGCGTCCTCGTCGGCTTCGCCATGCTGATGTACTTCTTCCGCCACTCGCGGCCGACGATCATCTCCGCGGTGGCCATTCCGTCGTCGATCATCGCCACGTTCGCGGCCATGCGGTACGAGAACTTCACGCTCAACGTCATCACGCTTTTGGCGCTGACGCTGGCGGTCGGCATCGTCATCGACGACGCCGTCGTCGTGCTGGAGAACATCTTCCGCTTCATGGAAGAGAAGAAGCGCGCCCCGCGTGACGCCGCGGTCGAAGGGACGCGCGAGGTCGGCCTGGCGGTCATGGCCACGTCGCTGTCGCTCATCGCGGTGTTCCTCCCGGTCGCGTTCATGGCCGGCATCGTCGGGCGCTTCATGCACTCCTTCGGCGTGACGATGGCCATCGCCATCGCCGTGTCGCTCTTGGTGTCGTTCACGCTGACGCCGATGATGTCGTCGCGATGGCTGCGCCCCGAGGATTTGCATCACGGGACGGCCACGCGCGAGCACGGGATGTACGGCCTCATCGAACGGACGTACCTGCGCATGCTGGACTGGTCGCTGCGGCATCGCTGGGTCGTGGTCACGGCCATGGCCCTGGCGCTCGTCTCGATCGTGCCGCTCGGGATCGTGGTGAACAAGAATTTCCTGCCGCAGGACGACGAGTCGCAGTTCCAGATCACGGCCCGCGCGCCGGAGGGCTCGAGCCTGCAGACGACGCAGACGATCATGGAGTCGATCGCCGCGCGCGTGCGCAAGCTCGCCGAGGTGCAGAACACGGTGGTGACGATCGGCGACGACCCGCAAGTGACGCAGAACCTCGGCTCGATCTACGTCAAGCTCGTGCCGGTGAACAAGCGCAAGCGCGGCCAGTTCGCGATCATGGCCGACGTCCGCCAGAACGTCCTGCCGCAATACCAGCGGCTGAATCTGCGCACGCTCGTCGGGCAGGTCAACGCCTTCGGCGGTGGCGTGAACACGGACATCATGTACTGGCTCGGCGGCCCCGACCTGAAGCAGCTCGAGAAGTATTCGTCGACGCTCCTCGGCGACCTGAAGCGGATGCAGTCGATGGGCGTGGTCGACCCGGACACGAACCTCGTCGTCGGCAAGCCGGAGCTGGCCGTGCGCATCGACCGGCAGAAGGCCGCGGACATGGGCGTGCGCGTGCAGGACATCGCATCGACGCTCAATGTCCTGGTCGGCGGCCTGAAGGTCACCGACTACTACGAAGGCGGCGAGCAGTACGAGGTGCACGTGCGCGCGCAGCACGAGTACCGCAAGGACCCGCAAGGCATCAGCCAGGCCGAGGTGCCGGCGCAGGGGCGCAACGTGCAGCTGCGCGACGTGGTGAACATGACCGGCGGCTCCGGCCCGGCCTCGATCAACCGCTATGCGCGGCGGCGGCAGGTGATGCTGACCGCGAACATCGCGCCCGGGCACTCGGCGCAGACGGTCATGGACAAGCTCGTGGCCGACACGAAGGCGCTGAACATGCCGCCCGAGTACGCCACCGGCTTCACCGGCCGCTCGCGCGAGCAGGGGCGCGCTTTCCGCAATTTCATGTTCGCTTTCCTGCTGTCGATCATCTTCATGTACCTGATCCTGGCCGCGCAGTTCGAGAGCTGGATCCACCCGGTGACGATCCTGCTGGCGCTGCCGTTGACGGTGCCGTTCGCGCTCTTCTCGATCTTCGTGCTGAACCAGTCGCTGAATATTTTCTCGATGCTCGGCATCCTCGTGCTCTTCGGCATCGTGAAGAAGAACGGGATTCTGCAGATCGACCACACGAACGGCTTGCGCGCCGAGGGGTTGCCGCGCGCGGAGGCGATCCGCGAGGCCAACCGCGATCGGTTGCGGCCGATCCTGATGACGACGCTGGCGTTCGTGGCGGGCATGATCCCGCTGGTGGCCTCGAGCGGAACCGGCGCCGCGACGAACCGCGCCATCGGCTCGGTGATCATCGGCGGGCAGACGCTGGCGCTGCTGCTGACATTGCTGGCGACGCCGGTGGCGTACTCGCTGTTCGACGATATTCAGGAAAGGGCGCGGGCGCGGAAGACGGCGCGGGCGGAGGAGGCGGAGGTGGCGGAGGCGGAGCCGGCGTAGAACCGCCGGCGCTCCCGCTTACTCCCGCAGCGCCAGTTTCACGCTCTTGCCGTCGGCCGTCGTCAGCGTGACGCCGCCGGCGTCGATCGCGCCGACGCGCGCGTCGCCGAGCGCCGTGTCTGCCTTCAGCGTGTAGAGCCGCCGCGACGGCCCCGGGGTGCGCGCATAGGCCACCCATCCCTCGGCCGTTCTGGCGACGCCGGCCAGCTGCAGGTCGCTCGCAGCGATGTCTTTCGGATCGATGAGCCACCACATCCGGCGCCGCGGCGGCTCCGGCGATTGCTCCGCGTCGTCCGCCAGCGCGTGGATCCCCGCGAGCACGCGATCCCACGGATCCTCGCTCGTGTAAATCGAGAGGCGCGCCTCCCGCGGCGGGGGCAACTTCCGGCCGCTGAGCTGCTCGAACGCGCGCACGATGTCGCGGGCGTCGGCGCCGCGCATCGACATCGCGATCGGCTCGCCGCTGTAGTCGCCGGCCGGAACCGCGGCGGCGGGACGGTTCGCGCCGCGGACGAGGTGCAGCGGTCCGGGGC
>JBKOUP010000491.1:0-5714 GCA_046723495.1 Acidobacteriota bacterium | reverse complement strand
CCCCCCCCCCGGCCCCCCCGGGGGGGGGGGGTTTGGGGGGGGGCTGGGGGGGGTGCGGGCCGCCCAATCTCCCCGACGCCCTCATGTTCTCCGGCGCGCACTGCATCAGCTCGCGCGTCTTCGGCAATCTCGAAGAGGGCTTCTCCGGCATCGTCGAAGACGTCTACAAAAAAACCTCCGAGCACCTCGCCGCCGTCGTCGACGACAACCCGCTCTGGTTCGACACCGGCACGCCGCGGCGTCTCATCGAAGCCTCGGCGAAGCTCCTCGACGCCACGCTGCGCGGCGAGGTCGCCCTTGCCGCCGGCTCGCGCATCGACGGTGACTCCATCGTTGCCGCGACCGCGCGCGGCCGCGCCGTCCGTTCCACCGTCGGCGAGCGCAGCGTCATCGACGGCGACGTTCGCGACAGCGCCGTCTGGGACGACTGCATCGTCGCCCGCGGCGTCGAGCTCGACCGCTGCATCGTCGCCCACGGTGTGGAGCTGACGAGCCGCGGGCGCTACCGCGACGTCCTGCTCTGCCGCGGCGAGGACGGCCTCGTCGTCTCTCCGATTTAGCGTTACGATAGACGATCTCCCATGGCCAGTCCGCTCACTCCCGAGGCGGCCGCGCGGCGCCGCGTTTTCTCCGTCTTTCTGACGCAGGGTTTGGCCGGACTCGTCCTCGTCGTGCTGATGACCGTCTTCCGCGCCCGCGACATCCCGCTGATCATCGAGCGCCTCGGCCCCGCCGCGCCGCTGCTCATCCTCATCTTCTTCGCCTTCGGCCTGATGCTCTCGCTGGTCAAGTACGAGCTGACCAACGTCATCTACGTCTCCCTCGGCATCACCGCGTACATGGCCATGCTTCCGCTGCTCGGCATGGTCATCACCGCCTGGATGGCCGTCGTCATCGCCATCGGCTCGCGCCTGCTGGCCATGGCGAAGATCGGCCCGGTCACGATCTCCATGGACGACTCGCCGCTCGAGTTCGTCAAAGCCTTCGGCCTCTTCGGGACGTACGGCATCCCCGTCGTGGCCGCGGGCGCGCTCTACGAGCGCCTGGGCGGCGACGTTCCGACGCTCAGCGCCACGCCGGTGATTGCCGCGAAGATCGCCCTCGCCGGCGTGACCATGATCTTCATGAACGAGCTGCTCATGTACCGGCCGATGAAGTCGTACGGCTACGACAGCGAGAAGATCACCAAGCTCTACTTCGCGGACGCTTCCATCTACGTCCTCAGCATCCCCTACGCCGTCGTCCTCGCGCTCGCGTACGGCGAGATCGGCTGGGGCGCGGTGCTGGCCCTCGTCTTCACCGGCTCCGTCGCGCACCTCACCGGGCGCGGCCTGGCCGTCACGCGCACGAAGAGCGTGCAGCAGCTGCAGCGCATCGCCTCGCTGACGAACATCGGCAAGACGATCTCGCTCCGCTACACGACCGACCAGCTGCTGATGGCCATCTACACCGAGTGCAAGAAGATCGTCGACTGCTCGCTCTTCACCATCGCCCTCCTCGACGAGTCGACCGACGAGCTCTGCTTCGAGCTCGACGTCCGCGACGGCGCGATCCTGCCGAAGGACCGCCTCCCGGTCGGCGAGGGGCTGAACTCCTGGGTCGTCACGCACCACGAGCCGCTGCTCATCGGCAGCGTGGCCGACGAAGCGCGCCTCGGCGTGAAAGCCGTCCCCGACAGCAAGGCCACGGAGTCGTGGCTGGGCGTGCCGATGATCGCCCGCGACCGCGTCATCGGCGTCATCTCCGTCGAGAGCTACAAGAAACACGCCTTCACGCCCGACGACATCCTGCTCCTCACCGCCATCGCCAACCAGGCCGCCGTGGCCATCGAGAACGCGCAGCTGTACAAGGACCTCGAAGGGCTCACCTACGCGCTCGAGCAGCGCGTCATGGAGCGGACCAACGAGCTGCGCGAAACGAACCTCCGCCTCCTGGCCGCCGACCGCTCCAAGAACCAGTTCCTGGCCAACATGTCCCACGAGCTGCGCACGCCGCTGAACTCGATCATCGGCTTCTCGAGTGTGCTGCTGGAGTCGGCGCGCAGCTCGATTGCGCCGCGGCTGTACAAGTTCCTCGAGAACATCCACACGGCCGGCAATCACCTCCTCGAGCTGATCAACGACATCCTCGACCTCTCCAAGATCGAGGCCGGGAAGATGGAGCTGCGCCCCGACTCGTTCGACCTCCGCGACACGATCGCCGCGGTGGAGCGGGTGATGAAGGGCTTCGCGGCCGAGGCGAACGTGCGCATCACGTCGACGATCGACCCGAGCGTGCCGATCGTGCGCCTCGACGAAGGCCGCCTCAAGCAGATCCTCTTCAACCTGCTGTCGAACGCGGTGAAGTTCTCGCCGAACGGCGGGCCGGTGACGATCGGCGCGGCCTACGTGCCGGCGGCGGAGTCGCCGATCGGGATCGACTCGGTGCGCATCGACGTGACCGACCAGGGCATCGGCATCCCGCCGGACGAGCTGAAGCCGATCTTCGACGAGTTCTACCAGACGGAGCTCGGCCGGCGCTCCCGCCGCGGCGGCACGGGCTTGGGGCTCTCGCTGACGCGCAACTTCGTCGAGCTGCACCACGGGCGCATCGACGTGCAGTCGACGCCGGGCTCGGGCTCGACGTTCACGCTCATCCTGCCGGTCGATTACAACGAGGCGACGGGCCCGTATAATGCGCGCCGCTATGGCGAACCGCACGTTCACGATCATCAAGCCCGACTCGGTGCGTAAGGGAAATTCCGGCAAGATCATCAGCCGCATCGAGGCCGAGGGCTTCCGCATTCTCAGCCTCAAAAAGGCGAGCCTCTCCCGCAAACAGGCCGAGGGGTTCTACGCCGTCCACCGCGAGCGCCCGTTCTTTCCGGCGCTCGTCGACTACATGACCTCGGGGCCGGTCTACGTGGCCGCGCTCGAGCGCGACAACGCCGTCGCCCACCTGCGCCAGATCATGGGGGCGACCGATCCGAAGAAGGCCGACGCCGGCACGATCCGCGCGGACTTCGGCGAGTCGATCGAGCAGAACGCGATCCACGGCTCGGACTCGGACGAGAACGCGAAGATCGAGGTGGGGTTCTTCTTCGCGGAGTCGGAGCTGCTGTAGGAGGTGAGAGGGAACAGATGACGGGTGACAGGTGTGCATCACCTGTCGCCTGTCACCTGTTCCCTGTCCCCTACACCGTCACGATAATCGCGCTGATCCCGGCCTTCTCGAGCCGCTCCCGCACCTTGATGGCCTGCTCCCTCGTCTCGAACGGACCGATGCGCACGAGGTACAGCGTCGTCTTGTGGATCGAGGCCTGCTCGCCGAGCTTCGCGAGCCGCTCCTGCAGCGCCTTCGCGTTCGCCTCGACGGAGAACGCGCCGACCTGCACGGCGTAATGGCCGGTGCGCGCGGGGGCGGGGGCGGGGGGCGGGGCGGGCTTCGGCTGCGGTGTCACGACCGTCGGCTTCGGGGCGGGCACGGGAGCGGGCGCGGGCACGGGGGTGACCGGCACGGTCTCGACCGTCTTTCCGCTCGGCGAGACTTGCCGCCGCGTCTCCACGCCCTTGTGCTCTTCGACGACCTGCACGTTCTCCACCGTCACGGGCGGCGGCGCGGGGACGACTTCGACCTTGGGCGCTTCCGCGGCCACGGTCGGCCCGACCACGGCGACGTTGTACGGCGCGGGCGGCTCGTGCTCCCCTTTGCCGAGGCGGACGACGGCGATGTCGACTTCGCCGCCGCCGCTGTCGACGATCCCGATCTGCTGCGCGGCTGCATACGACAGGTCGATGAGGCGATTGCCGATGTACGGCCCGCGGTCGTTCACGCGCACGCGCACCGTCGCGCCGGTCTTCGAATTCTTCACGTCGATGACCGTCCCGAACGGCAGCGAGCGATGCGCCGCGGTCATGATCAGCGGATCGAATATCTCGCCGTTCGCGGTCGTCCGGCCGGCGAACTCCTGCCCGTACCAGCCGGCCATGCCGTGGGTATCGCTCATCCCCGCCAGCGCCGGCGCCGGTTTCGGCGGCGGCGTTGCCGTCGTCGCCGTCGTTGTCGTCGTCGTCCTGCAAGCAGCCATCAACAGCGCCAGCGCGCAAAGCAATCGCTTCATACCCGCACCTCGCCCACCTGATCGTGAATTTCCGCGCGGTGCTCGTCGAGGATCGGATCGACCTCCTCGATCAGGAACCGCTCCGTCTGTTGCCGCGCCAGCCCCGTGTACGCTTCCGGCCTGGCCATGCTCTCGATCGTGGCGCGGTCGATGCCGAAGAGCGGATCGGCGGCGATGCGGTCGAGCAGATCGCCCGGGCCGTCCGCCGAGTGAATGCGCACGCGCTCGTGCAGCACCTGGCGGTCGCCGCCGCGGCGCACGCCTTCCATCATCAAGTTCTCGGTCATCATGAACGGCAGCTCGCGCCGGACGTTCGCGGCGATGACGTCCTCGTGCACGACGATGCCGCCGACGACGTTGTCGTAGATCAGCGCCATCGCATCGGCCGCCAGGAACGCCTCGGGGATGGCGATGCGCCGGTTCGCGGAGTCGTCGAGCGTCCGCTCGAACCACTGCGTCGCCGCGGTCAGCGCCGGGTTCAGCGTGTTCACGATGAGATGCCGCGCCAGCGCGTCGAGGCGCTCCGCGCGCATCGGGTTGCGCTTGTAGGCCATCGCCGACGAGCCGACCTGCTCTTCCTCGAACGGCTCCTCGATCTCGTGCATGTGCTGGAGGAGGCGCATGTCGTAGCCGAACTTCGAGGCCGACTGCGCGAAGCCGCCTAGCGAGGCGACGACCTGCGCGTCCACTTTGCGCGAGTAGGTCTGCCCCGAGACCGGGTAGCTGCGGCCGACGCCGAGCTTCTCCGCGACGAGCTGCTCGAGGCGGTGGACCTTGGCCTCGTCGCCGTCGAAGAGGTTCAGGAACGACGCCTGCGTGCCGGTCGCGCCTTTCACGCCGAGGAGGGCGAGCGAGTCGCGGCGGTACTCAACCTCGCGAAGATCGAGCAGGAGGTCGTGCAGCCAGAGCGTCGCGCGCTTCCCGACCGTCGTCAGCTGCGCGGCCTGGAAATGGGTGAAGGCCAGCTGCGGCGTGGCCCGCCAGCGCCAGGCGAAGTCGCGCAGCTTGGCGATCAAATTGACGATGCGCCGGGCCACGATGGCCAAGCCCTCGCGCATCTGCACGATGTCGGTGTTGTCGGTGACGAACGCGGAGGTCGCGCCGAGGTGGATGATCCCTTTCGCGGAGGGCGCCTGCAGGCCGTAGGCGTAGATGTGCGACATCACGTCGTGGCGGATCTCGCGCTCGCGCCGCTCGGCGTCGTCGTAGTTGATGTCCTCCGCCGCGGCCTTGAGCTCGGCGATCTGCTGCTCCGAGATCGGCAGCCCCAGCTCCCGCTCGGCCTCGGCCAGTGCAATCCAAAGCCGGCGCCACGTGCGGAATTTGTAATCGGCGGAGAAGAGGTACGACATCTCCGCGGAGGCATACCGTTCGGTGAGCGGGTTGCTGGCGGCGTCGCGCTTCACGGACGAATTATAATTTCACATGCGGAAAGCGATGCTCGCGTTCGCTTTGCTGGCCTTGGCCTGGGGTCCGGCGCCGGCCAACGTCGTGAAGTGCTCAATGAGCGCCGACGGCATCGTCGACATCTACCTGAAGGACGGAAAGCTGCAGTTCTTCTTCCCGCGGGTGATCGTCTTCGACCGCGACGGCGGCCTAATCTACGCCATCCAGG
>JBKOUP010000273.1:0-5122 GCA_046723495.1 Acidobacteriota bacterium | reverse complement strand
TCCGCGAGCTGACGAATTTTCTCGTGCGCGGCCGCGAGAGCCGCGCGCAGCCGTCGGAGCTGCGCGGCTACGTCGAGAACCTGGAGCGGCGGCTCTCCGCGCACGAGCGCGAGAACCGCGACGTCTACTATCCGGTGGCGGTGGGGAGTCTGACGGAGGAGGAATGGGAAGCGCTCGAAGCGGCGAGGCCGCGGCTCTAGCGGTCGACGATGGCCTCACCCCAGCTGCATGAGCTCGAAGGGCGGCTCGTCGTCCGCGCGCTTCTGCGCGCCGGCATAGGCCGCCGCGAGCTCCTCCTGCGGCCATCCGAGGAAGAGACCCTCGCCGCGGTAGGTCGTGTCGTCGACGAGCGTGATCGCGCCGGCGCCTTCGTCGCATTCGACTTCCATCCGCCAGGCGGAGCGCGTAACGTTGCTCTCGCGCGTCCGGATCGGCACGCGCTCCATCGAACGAACCACGGCGTTGGTCAGCATAGGAGGTCATGATGCTATACGGCTTCCTTCTCGACACGTACGAAACGGAGCGCATCAAGACGCTCTCGGTGTGGTCGCAGTTCGCCGACGGCGACCTGGAGTTTCGCCCCGCGCCGCGGGCGCGCACGCCGCACGAGCAGATGGTCCATCAATGCATGAGCGAGCACCTGTGGATGACGAACATGCTCGGCATCACGATCGACCTGCCACCGCTGCCGGCGCAGGAGACGCGGCTCGACTTTCTCCGCCACTACGCCGCCGCGACGTCCGCCCGGCTTTCGCTGCTGCGCGAAAAGCCGGAGCCGTGGTTCGACGAGACGTCGACGTTCTTCGACGTGCCGCGGACGAAGTCGTGGATCCTGCTCCGCCGCCTGACGCATTCCGCCCACCACCGCGCCCAGCTCACGGTGTATCTGAGGTTGCTCGGCAAGCCGCTTTACTCGACGTACGGCCCGACCGCCGACACCGGCGGCCTTTTTCAAAACAAGGCCCCGGTCGTGTACCGCTACGCGAGCGTCGAGGAGCTGTTGGCGGCGGAAGAGCACGGCGGGAACTTCCCGGCGCTGCCCGGGCCGGGGGAGAAGAGTCCGACGGAGAGGCCGTAGGAGGTTCTTAGGTTCTTAGGTTCTTAGGTTCTTAGGTTCTTAGGTTCTTAGTTCTTGGTTCTTGGTTCTTAGTTTGGCACGTTGGAAAAACTAAGAACTAAGAACTAAGAACTTAAGAACCTAACAACCTACCGCACTTCACCCGAATACACATTAAACCTCCCATCCCGCACGAACCCCAGCAGCGTCACGCCGAACTCGCGGGCCAGCTCGATGGCCAGCGACGACGGTCCGCCCACCGCGGCCACTGCCGGGATGCCGGCCATGATCGCCTTCTGCACGATCTCGAAGCTGGCGCGGCTGCTGACGGCGAGGATGGCGTCGGGCAGCGGCGTGGCGCTCTCGCGGACGAACGAGCCGATCACCTTGTCGACGGCGTTGTGGCGGCCGACGTCCTCGCGCACGCGCAGCAGCGCGCCGCTCCGGTCGAAGATCGCCGCGCCGTGCACCGAGCCGGTCGCGCGGAAGGCCGGCTGGGCGTCGTGGAGTTGGGCGGGGAGGCGGTGCACGACTTCGCGGTCGAACGGAGCGCGAGGTGGGAGGGGAGACGTCACGACGCGGAGCGCCTCGATCGACGTCTTTCCGCAGATCCCGCAGCTCGAGGTCGTGTAGAAGTGGCGGTCGAGCTTCGAGGCGTCGATGCGCGCGTGCGGGGCGAGGGCGACGCGGACGATGTTCGGCGATCCCCAGTGCCGGACGGACTCGAGGTCGCCTCCTCCACCGATCAGCCCCTCGGTGAAGAGGAAGCCGGCGGCGAGGTCGAAGTCGTCGCCGGGGGTCCGCATCGTCACGGAGATGTTCTTCTCGCGCGGCTCCCCGGCGGCGGTCCAGGCGGCGCGGATCTCCAGCGGCTCCTCGATGGCCACGACGTCGTCGGCGCGGTCGTCGTGGGGCGCGGCGACGCGGGTCACCTCGACCGAGGTCGTTTTTTCAGGCATGCAGGTGCCGATTGTAGTGCGTTCGAACCACTAAATTTGATGTAGGCCGCTGATGGCTGGCTGAGGTCGCCGCTCATAGGATGACGGCCGTCACACGGACATGTGCGACTCGTCCGACCTTTATCGCGGCCTCGGTGCTAGCTTTTCCTGCCGAACTCGACTACCGTTCAGGCAACAACTCTCGGTCTTCCTTACGTCTGCGCGGTTTTTCGGGGGACTTCTGATGGCACGAGCCTCGGTCAGTCCAGCGTTGCAACGCCGGCCCGGTTCGACCGCCCTCAGTCGCGCTGTCTCAAGAAGTCGGTTTCAAGACGCTGCCACGCCCCAACGTGGCGTGTCCCATCTCCAAGACGCGAGTCGACTACGAGAAAAGGAGTTGTCATGATTGAGAGGTCCCGTCGAGTTTCCATCTTCCTCGCGGTAATGATTTGCCTCCTCATCCCAACGCTGGCCAGCGCGCAGGCCGTCATCAAGGTCAACGACAACGTCAACATCAAGTTCGGAACCCTGATCCAGGCCTGGGCGGACTCGGCCGAGCTCGCCACCACCCCGCAGGGCTACGCGAACAACCTCTTCCTGCGCCGCTTCCGCTTCCTGGTCGGGGGGCAGATCTCGCCCACGGTCTCGTTCTTCTTCGAGACCGACAACCCCAACCTCGGCAAGGCGCCGAAATCACTGGCCACCGGCTTCATCACCCAGGACGCGTTCGTGGAGTGGAAGCCGCTCGGCGCCACGAACAACACCTTCATCCTCGACGCCGGTCTGATGCTTCCGCCTCTCTGCCGCAACTGCCTGGAGAGCGCGGCGTCGCTGCTGTCGCTCGACTACGGCTCCTACTCCTTCAGCGAGAGCGCGCCGACGCAGTCGTCCGTCGGCCGCGACACCGGCGTGCTGGCCAAGGGCTATCTCGCCGGCGGGCACTTCGAGTACCGCGCGGGCGTGTTCCAGGGCTTCCGCCGCTCCGGATCGCGCAACGCTTTCCGCGGCACGGGCCGCGTTTCGTACAACGTGTGGGACACCGAGACCGGCTACGTCTATCCCGGCGTCTACCTCGGAAACAAGAAGGTCCTGCAGTTCGGCGTCGGCGGCGACCGCCAGAACGAGTATAAGGCCTGGTCGGCGGACGCCTTCATTTCGCTGCCCAATCCGGCCAAGAATGCCCTCAACGCCGAGCTGACGATCCTGCGTTTCAACGGCGGCAGTGGCTTTTTCACCACACCGTTGCCGGAACAGGATGACTACACGGCGCAGCTCGGGTACTATCTTGCATCGCCAAAAGTCATGCCTTTCATCCGCTACGAGCATCAGGACTTCAAGCAGGCCGCCAGCGACCCGAACGACAACAAGCGCTGGCAGGCGGGGCTCACCTGGTACCCGGCTGGACACAACTTCAACGTGAAGGGTGCCTACTCGCACGTGGCGCCGAAGGTCGGCAACACGACGAACGAGTACACGGTCCAGCTGCAGTTCTTCTATTACTAGGGTTTTTCCCCGGAGCGCCTCGGAATCGACGGCCGAGGCGCTCCGAATACAAATAGAAGGAGAGGGCAAGCATGGCGGATATCCCTATGCCTGGGAGCGCTGTTGGAGCGACAACAGCGCGCGCCGAGTACCCGATCAAGCGAATCATCTTCGCTTCGAGTCTCGGCACGATGATCGAGTGGTACGACTTCTACATCTTCGGCAGTCTCGCGCCGGTCATGTCGGCGCTTCTGTTTCCCGGGAAGGATCCCACCTGGGACCTCATCAAATACTGGGCGCTGTTCGCGACGGGATTCATCGTCCGCCCGTTCGGCGCGCTCGTGTTCGGGCGCATCGGCGACTTGATCGGCCGCAAGTACGCGTTCATGGTCACGCTCTCGATCATGGGTCTGTCGACCTTCCTGATCGGATGTCTGCCGACCTACGCGGCCATCGGCATCGGTGCGCCGCTCCTCGTCCTGGCCCTACGACTACTGCAGGGACTAGCCCTCGGCGGTGAGTACGGCGGTGCCGCCGTCTACGTCGCCGAGCACGTGCCCGACAACAAGCGCGGCTTCTACACCAGCTTCATCCAGATCACGGCCACGTTGGGCCTCTTCGTCTCGCTGGGCGTCGTTCTCGGCGTGAGGACGTATCTGGGCGACGCCGTCTTCAAGTCGTGGGGCTGGCGCGTTCCGTTCCTCCTCTCCATCGTCCTGGTGGCGATGTCGTTCTACATCCGCATGAAGCTTTCGGAGTCGCCGCTCTATGCGTCGTTGAAGACCGCCGGCAAGACTTCGCTGGCGCCGCTCAAGGACAGCTTCGGGAACTGGAAGAACTTCAAGATCGTCCTTCTCGTTCTCCTCGGCGCCACGGCCGGCCAGGGCGTGGTCTGGTACACCGGCCAGTTCTACGCGCTCTCGTTCATGCAGAGCATCATGAAGCTCGACATCACCAAGTCGAGCATCGTCGTGGCCGTGGCCGTGCTCCTGGGAATGCCGTTCTTCACCGTCTTCGGCTCGCTCTCCGACAAGATCGGGCGCCTGAAGATCATGATGGCCGGCAACCTCATCGCCGCCCTCACCTACGTCCCCATCTACCACGCCATGAAGAGCGCCGGCGCCGATCCGAAGAACCCGAACATGCCGCTGCTGGTGCTGCTGGTGTTCGTTCAGGTCGTCTACGTGACGATGGTGTACGGCCCGATCGCGGCCTTCCTGATCGAGGCCTTCCCGGCCCGGATCCGCTACACGTCGTTCTCGCTGCCGTACCACATCGGCAACGGCTGGTTCGGCGGCACGGTGCCGCTGATCGGCGGCTTCCTCGTCGCCGAGTTCCACAACAACTACGCCGGCCTGTGGTTCCCGATCACGATCGCGCTGATGACGTTCCTGGTCGGCACGTTCGCGCTCAGCGAAAGCCACCGCGTCGAGATCTGGCGTGAGGCCGAAGAAGCACGCCCCGTCTAACGATCGGCGGGCCTGACGATTCGTGCGTCGACAATCGTCAGGCCCGCGTCGCGGACGATGACGGGGTTGAGGTCCATCTCCTCGATCTGGGGATGGCGCTCGACGAGCTGCGACACCTGCACGAGCAATTTTTTCAAGGTGTCGTTGCCGCGTCCCATGATCTCCTCGATCAGCGC
>JBKOUP010000041.1:0-4476 GCA_046723495.1 Acidobacteriota bacterium | reverse complement strand
CAGGTGAATCGTCTCCCCCTCCCTCGCCTTGAGCGGCGCGACGACGATCACGCAGCGCTCGCCCCCGCCGAGCGTGCGGTTCGCGCAGTCGTCCACGTTCACGACGAAGCCGCTCCGCTCAGGGGCGGCGAGGATTCGCGTGATGTGAATCGGCGCGTCGCCGACGTTCGACACCGTGACCTCGTCGCTCGTCGCAGCGGAGAAGTGCATCCGCTTCGGCGTCGCGCAGAGATGCCGCGTCGGCACCGAGGGCTCGATCGGATCGATCTTCGGCCACGCCACCGGCAGCGCTTTGATGACCGGCGGAGGCGCCGCCACCGCCACGAGCACGCGCCTCTCCACGAACTGCGGCTCCGTGACGAAGTGATTGACGAAATGCGGGACGAAAATCTTCTGGACGACGATCTTCGTCGGCGGCTCGCGCATCGCCGCGGCGATGCCGAGCAGCGCGATGACGATCGCCGCCGCCAGCGCCCTCCGCGAGCGCCGGCGCTGCTCCTCCTCGTCGAGATAAATCGTCATGCCTGGCATGGTGCTCTCCGTCACGCGGCCTGCTTGATGTTGACGGCGGTGTCGGGCTCGATGCGGACCAGCGGCACCTTCGCGTCCTTCGCCGAGCCGGCGTTGCCGCTGATCCACCCCATGACCGTCTTCACCTGGTCGCTGCCGGCCACGAGGACGAGCCACGTCAGCCAGTAATCGAACGGCGTGGGGCGGTGACCCGGCTGCAGGAGCTGCACGATGCGCAGGTCGCTGTTGCGGTCGACCACCGCGAGCGCCACCGCGCCCGCCAGCGCGAAGAGCAGAACCTTGCGCCGGCGCAGCTCGTCGGCCCTGTCCGCGGCCGGCTCCGGCCCGAGGAGAAAGTTTGCCCCGGCAAGCAGGCGCTCCAGCGCGAACGCCCCGAGAAGCAGAAGAACAGTAACGACTCCGATGTTTTGCATGCGCCACCTCTCTTTAAAGAAGTAGTGACGCAAAAACCCGAAACGTTTCAGTGCCCCGACTTGGCCTGCTTCACTTCCTCGGTCAGCGCCGGCACGATCTGGAACAAATCGCCGACCACGCCGAGGTCCGCCACGCGGAAGATCGGCGCCTCCGGATCCTTGTTGATGGCCACGATGTGCTTCGACGACGACATTCCCGCCAGGTGCTGGATCGCGCCGGAGATCCCCGCGGCAATGTAAAGGTTCGGGCTGACGACGCGGCCGGTCTGCCCGACCTGGTGCTGGTGGTCGATCCACCCCGCGTCGACCGTGGCCCGCGACGCGCCGACGGCGCCGCCGATGGCGTGCGCGAGGTCGCGGATGTACGAAAAGTTCGCCGCCTCTTTGAGGCCGCGGCCGCCCGACACGATGATGTCGGCCTCGGCGATCGACAGCTCCCCCGCCTCGGGCGTCTTCGTCTCGATCAACTTCGCCTTCGCCTCGATCGACGGCACCGCGACGTTGACGACGTCCGCGGCGCCGGCGCCCGCCTCCTCCGGCGGAAATGCATTTGGCCGCGTCGTGGCCATGGCCGGGGTGCTGACGACCTCGACCGTCGCGAATGCCTTGCCGGAGTAGACCGGCCGGCGCGCGCGCAGCTTGCCGTCGGCCCACTCCAGGCGGTCGGCGTCGGAGGCGACGCCGGCGTTCACGCGCGCGGCGACGCGCGGCGCGAGATCGCGCCCGTTCGATGTCCCGCCGAAGAGGACGACCGCGGGCTGCACGTCGTCGATGACCTGCTTGAGCGCCGCTGCGTACAACTCGGTCGTGTAGACACCGAGCGGCGCGACGTAGAGCTTCTTCGCGCCGAAGCGCCCCGCGTCGTCCGCCGCCGCGGCCTCCCCGGCGAAGGCCACGAGCTCTCCGCCCGCGGCCGCGGCGATCTTGCGTCCGATCGTCAGCGCCTCGCGCGAGGCCTTCTTCAGCTTGCCGTTCTGCACTTCGCAAAAAACGAGTACGTTGGCCATCAGAGTGCCTTCGCCTCCTCGCGGATGTACTTGACGATCGCCTTCGCCGCCGCGGCGGCGTCGGCTCCGTCAATCTTGCGGCCGCCGCTTTTCTCCGGCGGCAGCTCCAACGCCGCGACACGCACGCGCTGGTTGACGACGTCGTCGTCGGAGAGGCCGAGGTCGGCGACGCTCTTCACGTCGATGGCGATCTTCTTCGCCGCCATGATCCCCTTGAGCGACGCGTAGCGCGGCTCGTTCAGCCCCTTCTGCGCCGTGATGATCGCGGGCAGCGTGGCCTCGACGACGTCCTCGGCGCCTTCGAGCTCGCGATGCGCGGTGAGCTTGCCGTCGCCGACTTCGAGGTGCGTGACGACGTTGACCTGCGGGTATCCGAGGAGCTCCGCGATCATCGGGCCGACGAGAGAGTTGTCGGTGCCGACGCCCTGCTTGCCGAGGAAGATGACGTCGTGCGGCACGCTCTTGATGGCCGCGGCGAGGACCTTGGCGATGCCGAGGGAGTCGGCGTCGCCGGCGTCGCCTTTGACGTGCAGGGCCTTCGTCGCGCCGCGGGCCAGACACTCGCGCAGCGCCTGCTGCACGCGGTCGGGACCGAAGGAAAGGACGGTGACGTCGCCGCCGCCTTTCTCCTTGAGGCGAATGGCCTCCTCGAGCGCGTACTCGTCGTAGGGTGAAACGATGAATTTGAGCCCGGTCTCGTCGATGTGCCGGCCGTCGGCCCCGATCTTGATGCGCGACTCGGTGTCGGGCACCTGGGCAATGCAAACCACGGAATTCAAAGAGGCCTCCCGAAATCGGCGCGCATGCTAACGAAAAGGCACGAGCTTCGCAAACACAGGCCCCAGCGGGTCAACCCAGCCCAAAACGGAGGAACGGCATGGCCTTCTCGAATCGACCCTGGGAAGTGGGCGACAACGGCAGCGCGCGCAGGCTGTTCCGGCCCCGCACCGCGCGTAACGGCAACGGCAACGGCGGCGGCCCGCGCCCCGCCCCGCCCGAGTCGACGAGCGCCGAGAATTTCTATTACCTGAAGCAGATGAACGCCCGTACGCCGATGGTGATCGTGATGACCGACGGCGAGACGATCAACGGCTGGATCGAGTGGTACGACAAAGCGTGCCTGAAGGTGAACCGTGAAGGGGCCCCGAATCTGCTGATCCAAAAGGCATGCATCAAGTATCTGTACAAGGCGGACGAGGCGGTTTGACAGGCGTTCCGGGCCGAGGGATGCTGTGGGGGTGACGAAAAAGTCCGTAACCGTCAAAGAGCTCGGCGAGCACCTTCAGGAGTATTTCTCCGAGGTTCGAAAAGGAATGCGGATCGAAGTCGTCGCGGATGACGAGATCGTCGCGACGATCATTCCGCCTCTGAGGTTTTTCGATCCGGGGCCCCGTCCGAAGAATCTCAAAACGGATCCAGCCGAGATGATCATCGCAGAGCGCGAGCGCGAACGATCCGGCGAAAAATACAAGTGATCGCCTACATCGATTCGTCGGTCGTGCTTCGCGTACTTCTGAGCGAGCCGCACACGCTGCCGGAGTGGCCGCACATCCACATCGCTCTCGTTAGCTCGCTCCTGCGCGTGGAGTCTTGCCGGACGCTCGATCGCTACGTTCACAACGCGCAGCTCTCGGAGGACGACTACTCGGCGAAGGTCGCCAAAGTCGATGACATGCTCGACCAGGCGCTTGTATTCGAAATCGACGAACCGCTCCTTCGAGCAGCGAGTCGACGGCTTCCGGTTCGACTGGCAACCCTTGACGCCATCCATCTCGCCACAGCCGAACGCTTCCGCGACGCCCTCGGATCTCGCGATCCCTTCGTCTTCGCCACACACGATCATGAGCTCGCCACCGCCGCCCGTGCTGCCGGCTTCGACGTCATCGGCTCCAACTAAAATCGTCGCGTGAAGCCCCTGGCCATCACCCTCGGCGATCCTGCCGGCGTCGGCGCGGAGATCGTCTTCAAGGCCTTGCGCGAGATCGACGTCCCTGCCGTCGTCTTCGGCAGCCGCGCCTTCGCGCGGCCTCCGGACGGCATCGAATTCGTCGACGTCGGCGGGCGGGGGGCGGTGCGGTATGGCGTCATCGATGCCGAGTACGGGCGCATCGCGCTCGCCTCCATCGACGCGGCGCTCGAGCGCATCGCCAAGAACGAGTGTTCGGCGCTCGTCACGGCGCCGATTCACAAGCAGGCCATCGCCGCGGCGGGGTGCGCGTTTCCCGGGCACACGGAGCTGCTCGCGGCGAAGGCGGGGTTGAAAACGTACGCGCACGACTTCGCCATGTACTTCGAGTCGCCGCCGATCCGGGCGGTGCTGCTCACCGTGCATCTGCCGTTGCGCGAAGCGATCGCGCGCATCGACGAAGACGACATCGTCGCCCTCGCCCGGCTCACCACGCGCGAGCTCGCCAAGCTCCACGGCAAGACCCCGAGCATCGGCGTCGCGGCCGTCAATCCGCACGGCGGGGAGGGAGGGCGGTTCGGCGACGAGGAGGCGATCATCGCGAGGGCGGTTGGGCGGG
>JBKOUP010000429.1:0-5458 GCA_046723495.1 Acidobacteriota bacterium | reverse complement strand
AGCGGCACCCCCTCGTCGTGCCACGATTTCATCAGCGCCCAATCCTTGGCGGAGAGGATGAACGGCGTCTGTCTGCGCATCGCGAAATGCGCTTCGATCTCCTCGAAGTAGGTCACGGACGCGATGCTACAATGCGCGTCTTACTTCGGGTCAAAATGGAAACCGCTGCGCCGCGCGCCGAGGTCACGGTTTACTCGCCGCTCTTCTCGCCGTTCCGCCATCAACTGGAAGGGCAGAGTGTCTCCATCGGGCGCGCCTCCGACTGCTCCATCCCCATCAAGGATCGCTACCTCTCGCGCAAGCACGCCGAGATCGTGTTGGCGCAGGGGAAATGGATCCTCAAGGATTGCGGCAGCGCCAACGGCACCTACCTGAACGGCGTCCGCGTCGAGCGCGATCATGCGTTGCGCGGCGGCGACCGCATCCGCCTCGGCGACACGGAGATCGTCTTCGAGACCTCCGAGCACAACACCGACCGCTTCCTCGCCGTCGCCGAGACGCCGGCGAACACGACGATCGCCATTCCCATCCACGAGATCGACACCCTGCGCACCGAGACCGGCGACCTCGTGAAGCTGGCCACGCTCAACGCCCTGGCGCGCGAGCTCCTCGAGGACCGGCCGATGAGCGAGCTTTTCGGCTTCATCGTCGACCGCGTGCTGCTGCACCTGCAGGCCTCGCGCGTGGCCCTCGGCCTGCTCGGTCCCGACGGCAAGTCGTTCACGCAGGTCGAGGTCCGCCGCGAAGACGCCAGCGACAGCTCCGAGCTGCGCATCAGCCGGACCGTGCTCCAGGAAGTCGTCGACGAGAAGAAGGCGCTGGCCTTCATGGACGTCAGCGTCGACGAGAAGCTCAGCCGCGCCCAGTCGATCATCATGCAGGGCATCCGCTCGATCCTCTGCGCGCCGCTGACGATCGGCGACGCCGTCGTCGGCGTGCTCTACGTCGACTACCTCATCAACCGGGCCATCTCCGAGGACGACGTGCGCCTCGTCGCGCAGATCGCGCGCTACGCGGCCATCAAGCTCGAGACCACGCGCCTGCGCGACGAGGCCATCCAGAAGCGGATCATGGACGAGGAGCTGAAGACCGCCTCGACCATCCAGCGCGGCCTCCTCCCGGCGGCGCCGCCGAACGTTCCCGGCTACAGCTTCGCGGGATTGAACCGGCCCTGCCGCTCGATCAGCGGCGACTACTACGACTTCGTCGTCCGCCCCGACGGCAAGGTGTACTTCGTCATCGGCGACGTCAGCGGCAAGGGCATCACCGCGGGGCTGATGATGGCCGGGCTGCAGGCGTCGTTCCGCATCTTCTGCAAGAACGATCCGTCGCCGGCAGTGCTGATGGCGGAGCTGAACACGGCGCTCAAGGAGACGCTGCCGCAGTCGAAGTTCGTGACGCTCTTCCTCGGCCGTCTCGACACGGCCACCGGACAGATCGAGTACGCGAACGCCGGCCACGCGCCGCCGCTGTGGATCCGAAACGGCGGCGTCGAGGAGCTGGCCGACACCGATCTCGTCCTCGGCGTGGTCACGCGCGCCGACTTCCTCAACCGCAGGCTGCGCCTCGACACCGGCGACGCCCTCGTCCTCTTCACCGACGGCGTGAGCGAAGCGGAGAACGGCGAGGGGCAGGAGCTGACGGCGATGCAGTTCGCCGACACCCTGTCGAAGCTCCACGGCGCGCGCGCCGGCGCGATCACCGGCGCGCTCGAGGAGGCCGTCCTGCGCCACGTCGGCGACGCGCCGCTGGCGGACGATGTGACGCTGGTGGTGGTGAGCAGGAATCGCTACACCGGCGAGTAACGCTCCAAAAACTCCCGACAAATCGGCTCGATCTCCTCGCGCGCCACGGCGAAAATCCGGTCGGCGTGATAGTTGCCGGGGATGTCGATCACGTGCAGCTCCTTCGGCTCCTCGGCGGCCTCGTAGAGCGCGATCGAATGCGTGTGGTTGATCAGCCAGTCATTCTTCACGTGGATCAGGCAGATCGGCGCGTGCACGTTGCGGATGTCGTCGACCGCGGAGAGCTTCGGGCTGCGCAGGAGGCGCCACTCGAAGCGGGGGCGGCGCAGCGCCTGGCCGAGGGTGATGTGGCGGTGCATCGTGAAGGGATTGATGCGCGGCTGGATCATCGAGAAGTCGGCCACGGGGGAGATCAGCAGCAGCGACGCCACCGGCAGCTCGTGGCGCGCCGTCGCGGAGATCGCGTTCGCGGCGCCGTAGGAGAACGCCAGGAACGTGATCGCTTCGACGCCGCTGCAGCGGCGCAGCACGTCGCGCGTGACCGCGGCGAGGTCCTCGTGCTCGTAGAGGTTGAAGCCGTACGTGCCGCCGCTGTCGCCGTGGCCGCGAGGGTCGGGGATGGCGGTGCAGTAGCCGGCGTCGGTCAGCTGCGCGGCCAGGCTGAGGAGGAACGGGTGGCGGCGCTCGCGCCAGAAGCCGGGAACGACGACGACGGCCGTGCGCGAGCGCGCGTCGTAGAGGTCGTAGGCGATCGCGGTGGCATCCGAGGACTCGACGAAGAGGCTGGCCGGCGGTTTCCGAAACTGCGCGACGGCCTCTTCCGTGCTTGACATCAAGGGCATCTTCTTAAACTATAGCGCCTCGTGAGCGGGCGACGCTCACGTCCCCTCGTTGTTTCCCCGGTCAACAATTGATAGAGGAGAACTTTCGATGAAGAAGTCTCTGGTAATCACCCTCATCGCGTTGGTGGCGGTGTTGGCATTCGCGGTCGGATGCAAGAAGCAGGAGAACGTGAACAACGACACGGCGGCGACGGATACCGCCATGACGTCGACCACGACGACGTCGTCGACGATGGCCACCGACACGGCCACGACCGGCACGATGGCGACGACCGACACGTCCATGACCGGAACGACCGGAACGGGCATGACGTCGACGACCACCACCAGCTCGAGCACCATGGCCACGACCGGCACGAACGGCACGACGCCGACCACCACCACGAAGACCGAGACCAAGAAGGAAGAGAAGAAAAAACACTGATTTGCCGATGGCGAATCACGGGAACGCCCCGCCGACAAGACCGGCGGGGCGTTTTCGTTGGCTGGCACTGCCGTTGCTACCTATTTGCTTCGGCGTCCACATGACCACGGTTCGCGGGGCGAACGCCCCGCCGCAGTTTTGTCTTCGGAGATCGAACGTCTAACTGCGTAAGGAGGTGAGGCAGGCACTCTCAGATTGACTGATCGAAAGCACCACCAAATTCACCGCAAATCAAGAGAGGAAATCGCATGACGAAGAAAGTCCTGATCCTTCTGACCGTCGTCGCCCTCGCCTTCTTCGGGTACGCCTGCAAGAACGAGTCGACCACGAACAACACCACCGATACGACGACCACGACCGCGACCGACACGGGCGCGACGACCACGAGCTCGACGATGTCGACCGACACGAGCATGACCGCCACCACCGGCACGATGAGCACCGGCACCGACACGACCGGCACGGGCATGACCTCGACCACCGGCACGACGGCCTCCGACACCACCGGCACGGCCATGAGCTCGACCGGCACGACGGCCACCACGAGCACGACGACCAAGAAGGAAGAGAAAAAGAAAGAGGAGAAGAAGAAGCACTGAGAGCTTCGAATCTCCGGTTGTGCAGCGCCTCGCGGGTCAGACCGCGAGGCGCTTGTGTTTGTTAAATCAGAAATCAAAAAGCAGAAAGCAGAAATGCTTGCCGCTAGGATTTCTGATTTCTGATTTCTGATTTCTGCCTTTTTTCTGCGAGGTCCCTCGTCAACGCCTCGAACACCCCCTCCGTCGCCGCCTCCAACTCCCGCACCCCCCCGCTGTTGTCGATCACGTAGTCGGCATACCGCAGTCGCTCCTGGCGCGGCATCTGGCGGGCGATGCGGCGCACGGCGTCCTCGCGGGACATGCCGCGGGCCACGGCGCGCTCGACCTGCACCTCGGGCGGGACGTCGACGACGACGATCTTGTCGTAGCGCGCCCGGCCGCCGGCCTCGAGCAGCAGCGTCGCTTCGTTGACGACGATGCCGTCTTCGACGGCGTCGATCATCCGCCGCTCCTCGGCGATGACGAGCGGGTGGATCAGGGCGTTGAGCCGCTGCGCGGACTGCGGCGTGGCGAAGGCGATGTCGGCGAGCCTGGCGCGGTCGATCTCGCCGTCGGGGCGGAGGACCTCGGGGCCGTACTCGCGCAGAAGGGCCGCGTGCCCCGCCTGGCCGGGGCGGTAGAGATGCGCGACGACGCGGTCGGCGTCGATCGTCAGCGCGCCGAGGGCCGCCAGCGTCCGCGCCACCGTCGACTTCCCGCTGGCCAGGCCGCCGGTCAGCCCGACCTCGAGGATCACCCGCGCCTCCGCTCCGCCGCGGCCACCGTGTTCCTCATCAGCATGGCGATCGTCATCGGCCCCACGCCGCCCGGCACCGGCGTGATCCAGCCGGCCACCTCGCGGACGCGGGCGAAGTCGACGTCGCCGACCATCGCCGAGCCGTTCTTCGCCAGCAGGCGCGACTTCGCCTCGTCGTGCGCCAGGCGGTCGGCGAACGACGCGTCGACGCGGTTGATGCCGACGTCGATCACCGCCGCGCCGGGCTTCACCATCTCCGCGGTGACGAAGAGCGGCTTGCCGATCGCGGCCACGAGGATGTCGGCCTCGCGCGTGACCGACGCCAGGTCGCGCGTGCGCGAGTGGCAGATCGTCACCGTGGCGTGGCGCTGCAGCAGGAGCGCCGCGACCGGCTTGCCGACGATGTCGCTGCGGCCGAGGACCACCGCGCGCGCGCCTTCGATGGCGATGTTCGTCGCCTCGAGGAGGCGGATCACGCCCGCGGGCGTGCACGGCGCGAGCGTCGGGCGGCCCATGTGCAGGAGACCGACGTTCATCGGATGGAAGCCGTCGACGTCCTTCGCGGGATCGATGGCGTCGATGACGTTGCGCGCGTCGATCTGCCTCGGCAGCGGCAACTGCACGAGAATCCCGTCGACGTCGTCGTCGCCGTTGAGCCGCTCGACCTCGGCCAGCAGCGCGGCCTCGCTCATCGACTCCTCGAAGATCAGCTCCGTCCCGCGCAGCCCGAGCTCCTGCGCCTTCTTCGCTTTGTTGCGGACGTAGATCTCCGAGGCCGGATCATTGCCGACGCGCACGGCCACGAGCCCGGGCGCGAAGCCGAGGCGCGCGATCGCGGCGCGGACTTCGTCTTCGGTAACCTTGGCCACCGCTTTACCGTCGATAAGCATCGATGAACATTCTTGCACTGCTGGCCGGAACTCTCTGCGTTCTCTCTTCGAATGGAAAGCTGACCGACTGCGCGCCGACGACCGACACGCTCCTCAAACTGAAACCGGCCGCGGAGTCGCGCCGCCTCGTCTGGACGAGCGACGACGGCAAGCGCATGGCCATCGCCATGGTGCCGGCGAACGCGCCGTCGCTCGACCTCGGCAAGCTGCGCGACGTTGCGC
>JBKOUP010000206.1:0-10947 GCA_046723495.1 Acidobacteriota bacterium | reverse complement strand
GCGCCGAGCATGGCCACGATCTCCGCCGGATCCTCTTCGGGCTGCGCGAGCATGAACGCGAACGGATGGAAGAGCGTCATCTTCGCCGAGTCGAGCGCGTCGCTCCTCGCCAGCAGCGCCGTGGCGCCGATGTCGCCGGTGAACATGTTCGCGCGGCGCACGGTCTCGAGCGTGCGGCCGAACGCCTTGGCGATTGCCGCCTCGACGAGCCCTTCGACGAGGCCGATGCGCAGCTCGCGCTGCAGAATCTTCACGGCGTACCGTGCCCCTTGCGCGTCGACCTTGCGGAACAGCTCGACGAGCACCTTCTTCTTCTCGATCGCGCCCGAGGTCGCGGCCAGGCGCTCGAAGGTCTCGCCGAGCTCCGACAGCGTGATCGTGCGCGACGGATCGTCGGGAAAGAGCTCCGCGACGGTGTCGCCGAGGTCCGCGTACTTCGGCCACGCCGCCCACAGCTCCTCGGTCGTCCGCCCGCTGGCCTCGACCACCGCGTCGGCGATCGTCGACCAGCCGACGCCGGTGACGCGCTCCTCGCGCCGCGCGAACGGCGAGCCGGAGAAAAAGACCGCGGCGCGCTCGAGACTTGCATCGTCGAGGGAGACCAGATACGCCGCCAGAGCGCGCTCTTTTTCGCTCTTTTTCGTCGTAGCCGCGATGGTGTTGGCCGTCACCGTGAAGTCCGAAAGCATGCGCGATAGAATCCCGCGCCCGAGGATAAATGTATGAAAACGAAAGTAACAGTCGTCGGTGCCGGTAACGTCGGCGCCACCGTGGCGCAGGGCATTGCGCTCAAAGAGCTCGCCGACGTCGTGCTGGTCGACATCATCGAAGGCGTCCCGCAGGGGAAATCGCTCGACATGAACGAGACCGCGCCCGTCGAGACGTACGACGCGCTGCTGCGCGGCACGAACAGCTACGACGGGACGGAAAACTCGGACATCGTCGTCATCACCGCCGGCCTCCCGCGCAAGCCCGGGATGAGCCGCGACGATCTGCTCTGGAAGAACGAGGAGATCGTGGCCGGCGTGACCGCGGAGGTGGCGAAGCGCTCGCCGAACGCGATCCTCATCGTCGTGTCGAATCCGCTCGACGCCATGTGCGAGGTGGCTCGCCGCGTCTCCGGCTTCCCGCGCCAGCGCGTGATCGGCATGGCCGGCGTGCTCGACTCGGCGCGCATGCGCTACTTCATCGCCGCGGAGCTGAACGTCTCCGTCGAGAACACGCACGCCTTCGTCCTCGGCGGACACGGCGACACGATGGTGCCGCTGCCGCGCTACTCGACGGTGGCGGGCATCCCCATCACGGAGCTGATCCCGAAGGAGCGCATCGACGCGATCGTCGACCGCACCCGCAACGGCGGCGCCGAGATCGTGAATCTGCTCAAGACCTCGGCGTGGTACGCGCCGGGCGCGGCGACGGTGGAAATGGTCGAGGCCATCCTGAAGGACAAGCGCAAGGTCCTGCCGTGTGCCGCCTATCTGACCGGCGAGTACGGGCTGAACGAGCTCTACGTCGGCGTGCCGGTGAAGCTCGGCAAGAACGGCGTGGAACAGATCGTCGAGATCAAGCTGACGCCCGAGGAGGAGGCGGCGCTGAAGAAGTCCGCCGCCGCGGTGCAGGAGCTGTTCGAGAAGCTGAAGACGGGCGCGGCCGCGACGGTGTAGCCCATGTGTGGCGCGGACTTCAGTCCGCGCGGGCGGGATGAATCCCTGCCCCGGGCGGGATGAATCCCGCCCCACATTTCGCGGAAGTTCGCACGTGGCGAGCGGGTTACACTGAGCTCGCTCGCCATGAAAAGACTCGTCATCGACATCGAGACCGTCGGCATCCCCTGGGAAGAGCACGACCCCTACGTCCGCGAATACCTGATCAAAGGCCTCTCCGACGGCGACGCCGAGGAGGCCAAGCGCTCCGGCGGGCTCTCGCCGTTCCGCGGGCGGATCATCGCCATCGGCGTGATCAACATCGACGACGGGCGCTCCTGCGCGCTTTACGAAGTGCCGGGGCAGCAGGACGTGCGCGTGGAGAAGGCCGGGCTGCGCACGTACATCTCCGGGACGGAAAAGCAGATCCTCGAGAAGTTCTGGGACTGGTTCGAGTCCGACTCGCGCTTCATCACCTTCAACGGCCGGCAGTTCGACGGGCCGTTCCTGATGATCCGCTCGGCCATCCACGGCCTGACGCCGAAGCGCGACCTCGTCGGCATGCGCTACGAGCTGCATCCGAACTGCGATCTGCGCGAGGTGCTGAATTTCTTCGGCACGCCGAATCCGCGGCAGTACAAGTTCAACCTCGACCTGGCCTGCAAGGCCTTCGGCGTGGAGACGTCGAAGGGCGAAGGGCTCGACGGGCGGTCGGTGGAGACGTGGTACCGCGCCGGCCGGCATCGCGAGATCGCCGAGTACTGCATGGACGACGTGCGCGCCACGGCCGAGCTGTACGAGAAGCTCGCGGCCACGCTGCTGCCGATGAATTACAAGTTCCGCGAGGTGGAGCTCCGCTCGGCCCGCAACGCCGGGCAGATGCCGCTGATCCCGGCGGTCGAGCCGACCTTCATGCAGTCGGTCACGCAGACGTCGCTGACGATGGCGGACGTGCTGGAGCAGCCGCCGCCGGTCGTCCTGGGCGCACACGAAGCCATCGTGCTCGAGAAGTTGATCAAGAGCGACGAGCAGGAAGAGGTTCCGACGACGGAGCTGCCGTGAGCGTACGCGTCAGCGCGATGAGATGTTCTCGACGCGGTTCGCGTAGAACGTCGAGCGCTCCCACCGCCCGCGCAGCGTGACGCGGTCGCCGCGGCGGATGTCGCCGAAGTCGAGGCGGCGGCGCGACTCGATTCCGCGTCCGTCGATCTCGACGAGGCGGCCGCGTTCGTCGCGTACCCAGAGGCGCAGCTCGGAACGGTTGACCCGCTCCACGCGTCCGCTGAGGAACTCGTCGCGGCGCTCGTTCGGCCAGGAAATCTCCTCCACCCAGACGTGGCCTCCGCGGTAGACGCCCTCGAAGCGTACGAACATGCCGGGCCGCAGGTCGCGCCGTCCGAGAAGGGAGAACGGCACGCGGAACGAATAGTCGCCGTGGTCGAGGTAAACGCGGTAGGTGTCGCGCTCCGCGGAAACGGAGCGGATCCGTCCCTGCTCGACCACGTGCCGTTGGGCATAGGCAGCGGTTGCCGCGAGCAGGGCGATGACTACGATGGCCGTCAACTTTCGCATGGGACCTCCACGTACAATCGGGCCGTGAAAATATACCGTGCGCGCGTTTTTACGCCGGTTACAGATCCGTTCGCTGCGACGGACATCACGACGTCGTATACCTACCACGAGGACGGCTACGTCGCCGTCGACCACGACCGCATCGCCGGCGCCGGCAACTTCGCCGACATGCCGCGCGAGTCCGCGGCGCTGATCCAGCTCGGCCGCGACGCGCTCATCGTCCCCGGCTTCGTCGACACCCACCTGCACGCGCCGCAGCTGGAGATGATCGGCTCCTACGGCGGACATCTGCTGGAGTGGCTGAACCGCTACACCTTTCCGACCGAGGCGAAGTTCCGCGACCCGCGGTACGCCGCGGAGATCGCCCGGGCCTTCTTCGACGAGCTACTGCGCAACGGCACGCTCTGCGCGCTGATCTTCTCGACCATTCACGCCGAGGCCACCGAGATCTTCTTCGCCGAGGCCGAGCGGCGCGGCTTCCGCGGGATCATCGGCAAGACCATGATGGACCGCAACGCCCCGCCGGAGCTGCTCGAGGACGTGCGCACGTCGTACGATCAGAGCCGGGCCCTGCTGCAGAAGTGGCACAAGCGCGGGCTGCTGCGCTACGCCATCACGCCGCGCTTCGCGCCGACGTCGACGCCGGAGCTGCTCGAGGCCGCCGGGCAGCTCAAGCGCGAGTTTCCCGACGCCTACGTGCAAACGCATATCTCCGAGAACACGACCGAAGTCGCGTGGGTCCAGCAGCTTTTCCCCGAGGCCGAGTACGCCGACGTCTACGACCGCTACGGCCTCCTCGACGAGCGCACCGTGCTCGCCCACGGCGTCTGGCTGACCGAGGAGGAGCTCGACCTGCTGGCGCGGCGGAAAGCGCGCATCGCCCACTGCCCGAACTCGAACCTCTTCCTCGGCAGCGGGCTCTTCCGCTTGCAGCACACGCTCGACGCCGGCGTCGGCGTCGGCCTCGGCACGGACATCGGCGCGGGCACGACGCCGTCGATGTTCACGGCCATGGCCGACGCCTACAAAGTCCAGCAGGTGCAGGGCGTGTCGCTCAGCCCGTTTCACCTCTGGTACCTGGCCACGCTCGGCGGCGCGCGGGCGCTGTCGCTCGACCAGGAGTGCGGCAGCATCGAGCCCGGCAAGTCGGCCGACTTCCTCGTCCTCGACCTGCACGCCACGCCGCTGGTGTCGATGCGCAGCGACCGCGCCAGCTCGATCGAGGACCTCCTGGCCGGACTCATCTTCATGGGCGACGACCGGGTGGTGAAGTCGAGATTTATTGCCGGGAGGCAGGTGTGATGCGATTGTTAGTTCTTGGTTCTTAGTTCTTAGTTCGCCCCGCTCGGCATGACGGAGAAACTAAGAACCAAGAACCAAGAACTAACAACGTGACATGGCGCGCGTACCGCACGTCAAACCTGCCAGGAGGTACGTATGTCGCGGAAACTCTGGTTTCTTGCGCTAGCTTTGCTTCTTCCGCTGTCCTCTTTCGCGGATGACCGTAGTCTCTGGAAGACGAGCTCGGACGTTCGCGAAGGCGTGGTCGGCAGCGTCGTCGGCACGGTCACGGACATTCAATCGGGCAACCGCTTCGTCGTCACGCCGGACGACGACAAGTACAGCACGATCCTCGTCGACACCGACGCCCTGTCGACGCGCTGGAACGGCTTCGGCGGCACGATCAACGGCTCGCCGGAGATCTTCGTCGGCAGCGCCGGCTTCCCGAACCTGCGCACGGCGGACCGCGTGGAAGTGCGCGGCGTCGGCCGCGGCGTCGGCAACGTTCGCGCCGACACGATCACGCTCCTCGGCCGTCCGGTCGAAGCGCCGCAGACCGGCATCGGCCAGACGCGCGATCCCGGCAACATCTCGACGCCGACGGCATCGCAGACGACGCCGGCGACCGCGCCGGAGCGCCTCGGCCGGATCGACGGCATCGTCCGCTCCGTCAACGCGGCCGAGGGACGCGTCGTCATCGAGACCGACAACCGCGCGCTCATGACCGTGCGGGCCACCTCGTCGACGCCGGTGCGCTACCGCGGCGACACCTACCGCATCGCCAACCTCGAGCAGGGCGACCGCATCCGCATCGACCCCGAGAGCGGCTCCGTCGCCAGCGGCGGCGAGGTCCGCGCGCATTCGATCGACGTGCTGCAGAGCGTGCAGGAAAGCGGCGGCCGCTCCACGCGCGAGATCGGCAACCTCACCGGGCGCGTGACGCGCGTCGACCGCGCCAACAACCGCGTCACCGTGGAGACCGACCGCGGAGCGGTGACGGTCGACCTGACGAACGCAGCCGACTCGACCGGACGGCCGGTGCGCGCCCGCGACGTCATGGCCGGCGACCACCTCGACATCACCGGCGGCTACACGAACGACGTCTTCAACGCCTCGGTCGTGCGCTGGACCGACGAGGGGAACGCGCCGGCGCCGGCACCCGCGCCTGCGCCGAACCGAACGGCGCCGCCCGCCGCGACCGGCTACGAGCTCGGCACGGTGACGATCTACGGCGTGGTGACGCAGACGCTGCGAAACTCTCCGTGGCTCGTCGTCCGCGACTCGGCCAACAACCTCGTGCGGATCTACGCCGTGGAGGATCTGCCGGTGAAGACCCGCGCCGGCGGGTACACGACGGCGGACCACCTGGTCGTCGGAGAGTCGCTGGTGGTGCGGGCCTACCGCGACGGCGATGGGAACTTTATTGCACAAACGATACGGCAGAGGTAGGGCGCAGGGCGCAGGGGGCGGGGCGCAGATGGCTGCCTTGCTGAGGCACGGGTTTAGGCCAGAGGTCGCGCCCTCGCGAGAACACCACCTGCGCCCTGTCCCCTAGCCAAAATTATTTGGAATTTCATCGCCTCTCTGAACGTCGGAATCACCACGATGGAGAAGCCCGTTCGACGCAACCTCCTCCCCGGCGTCCGTGACGCCGGAACGCCGCCCCCGGTCGTGGCCGACTCGCGGGCGGTGGTGGCGCGGGCGCGCCGCCGCGCGGCCGTTCGTGATGTTCTCGATCTCGTGCTCCTGCTCTGCGTCGACGGGCTTTTCCTCGGCTGGCCGCGCGCGCAGGTGCCGCTCCTCGGCCGCGACGACTCGCTGCTCGCGCTCCTGGCGCTGAACGCGGCGATGGTCACGTTCCTCTGGCTCTCCCGCGCCTTCCCGCGCTGGCGCGCCCGCCGCGTGGCCGCGACGTGGTGCGCCGCGGAGCGAACGCGCTACTCCGCCGCTTTGGGCCGCATCAGGATCTCGCGCCCGACCAGGTAGAGCAGAACAATCAGCAGGAGGAACGGCAGGCACGACATCAGGTCGGCGTGCGCCCCCGAGGCGAACGGGTTCTTCGCGGCGATCTGGTCGAGCCGATCGCTGAATCGCCCGAGCCACTCGACCTTGTCCTGGAAGCCGGTGATGAGCGTGCCGAGGATGCCGGCGATCGCGCCGCCGGCGATGTAGCCCGACGCCATCAGCACGCCCGGGCTCTTGTCGCCTTCAGCCGTGAGTTGTTCTTCCGTCAGGTTCAAGCCGTGGTACTTCTGCCGCACGTACCGATCGGACAACCAGCGGATCATGCCGCCGATGAAGATCGGGCTCGACGACGACAGCGGCAGGTAGACACCGACCGCGAAGGCAAGCGAAGGGATCCCCGACATTTCCAGCGTCAGGGCGATCATGACGCCGAGGAGCACCAGGCCCCACGGCAGTTGCCGGTTCAGGATGCCTTTGATGATGTACGACATCAACGTCGCCTTCGGCGCGTCGAACTTCTTCGGCGCCGGCTTGCCGTTGGCGAGGTAACGGTGAGTGCCGTTGATGGCCGGATCGACGAGGTAGTGGGGCGTGCCGCTCGAATCGACCAGGAACTCCTGCGCCGACGCGCCCCCTTCCGGCGTGTAGTGCCAGATGAGATAGTCCTGCCCGTTGTGCTTCGTGTGCGTCAGCGCCGGAAGCACCGACGCATCGGCGTGCAGGCCGGCCGGCCAGTTCTCGACCTGCTTGAGCGCGCCGCCCTGTTCCGCGGCTGCCGGCTCGGCGCTGACGCGCGGCAGGATCACGCTTCCGGTGCCGTTGAGGTAGAGCAGCAGAGGACCGAGAGCCAGGGCCGATGCGAGAGCGCCGATGAGGATGGCGATCTGCTGGTTCCTCGGCGTCGAGCCGACGAGGAAGCCGGTCTTCAAATCCTGCGATGTCGTGCCGCCGTTCGACGACGCGATGCAGACGATCGCGCCGATCGACAGCGCCGTGACGTAGTACGACGAGCCGGTCCAGCCGATCACCAGGAAGACGAGGCAGGTGATCAGCAGCGTGGCCACGGTCATTCCGGAGATCGGGTTCGACGACGAGCCGATCTCCCCGGTCAGCCGCGATGACACGGTGACGAAGAGGAAGCCGAGGACGACGATGAGGATTGCGGCCATGACGCGCGCCATCACACCGGTGCCGCCGTGGTAGAGCGGCGTGGCCAGGGCGATGATCGCCACCAGAGCGAAGCAGCCGATGAGCACGACCTTCATGGAGAGATCGCGGTCGGTGCGCAGCATCCCTTCGCGCGCCGCCGAGCCGCCGCGAATGTCCTTCAGTCCTTCGCGCAGGCCGTGCCAAATCGTCGGCAGGGAGCGGAGCATGGAGACGATACCGCCCGCGGCCACGGCGCCGGCGCCGATGTAAAGGATGTAGGCGCTGCGGATCGCATTCGGCGACATGTCCCTGATCAGGCGCGTCGACTCCGGCGCGAGCGGCGCGGCGAGGTTGGCGCCGAAGTACTTGATCGCCGGAATGAGCACGAGATAGGCGAGCACGCCGCCGGCGCACATGATCGAGGCGATGCGCGGGCCGATGATGTAGCCGACGCCGAGGAGCTCCGGCGAGATCTCCGCGGAGATCGAGCCGGCCGCGAAGGGCGCGCCGAAGACCTTCTCCGGCGTGTCTTTCCATCCTCGGAGGGCGACGTTCAGCGCCTTGTAGAGGAAGCCGATGCCGAAGCCGGCGAAGATGGTCTTGGCGCTGGTGGCGACGCCGCCGAGCTTGGCCATCTCTTCTTTTGCGCTCTCCGAGGCCGCATCCATCGACTCCTGCGACGCCCCAGCCTTGAGCACCTCGGCGCACGCGGTACCCTCCGGGTATTTCAGCTTCCCGTGCTGCGCGACGATCAGCGCGCGCCGCAGCGGGATCATCATCAGGATTCCGAGGAGGCCGCCGAGGACGGCCACGAGCATCACCCGGGTGATCTCGAGATCGAAGCCGAGGATGAGAATCGCCGGCATCGTCACGCCGACGCCGAAGGCGATCGACTCGCCCGCCGAGCCGGCGGTCTGCACGACGTTGTTCTCGAGGATGGTGGCGTCGCGCCCGCCCATCTTCGACAGCAGGCGGAAAAAGGTGATGGAGATGACGGCCACCGGAATCGACGCGCTGACGGTAAGGCCAACCTTGAGCACGAGGTAGAGCGACGCCGCGCCGAAGACCATCCCGAGGAGCGTGCCGATGATGATCGGCAGCGGCGTCAGCTCGCGCAGCCTGGTCGACGCGGGGATGTACGGCTCGAATGGAGGCGGCTCGTCGGGACGCGCCCCGACGATGTCCGGATACTCTTTCTCGGCAACGCTCATCGATCTCTCCTGATGCGGGGCATTGTGGCCCAATCGCAGGTGACGCGCCAGTCGCCATTCCGTGAACCTGCAACGACCTTGCAAGGCGGTCTCAGCTCCAGTTTGGCGCGGTCCTCGGCGGCGACGACGATCTTCGACCAGTCGTTGGGGATGCGCGCGCCGGACTCGACGGCGATCCGGCCCCACTTCGCCGTGGCATTGAACGTCGGGTAAACATTGCCGGCATCGCCGAGGGCCACGACGGCGTCGGGGTCGAAGCCGAAGTGGGCGTCGATCATCGGCAGCTCCAGCACGGGCCCGTCGACGAGACGGGCGCGGTAGCGGGCCACGCGCTCGCGCTGCTCGCGGTCGCGGGCTCCATCCCCGTCATTGCCGCCAGATCGCCGGTCGCCTTGTACGTCCGCGTCCATCCCGGCTTCAGCTCGTCGAGCAACAGCCCGTACGCCGGCCCGGTCAGGTAGGCGAAGCCGCGAACGAACGAGAACTTCGGATCGACGCGCTCGATCTCGCGCGCGATGGTGAGCCGCGACTCCTCGGCCGGCGTGCCGCGCAGCGCGACGCCGGTGTACTCGGCCAGCCCCTCGTTGTTCTCCAGGGCGCGCTCGCGCTCCGCGGCCTCGGGAAACTGCGCGCGCCGCGCGGCGCGGAAGGCGAGAGCGTCGCGGATCGCGGCCGTGCGCTCGTTGCCGGTCGCGCGCAGCGCCGCCGCGAGCGCACGGAGCTCGAGCTGCAGGGAGACGCGGCCGTCGACAGTGTCGAGGTGGACGTTGTTCGCGTTCGCGGCCGGGAAGCCGATCTCGTTCTGGATGCGATGCCAGCACTCGTGCATGGCCAGGCGCCGCTGCTGCACGGCCGCCGGGCCGAGCGACTGCAGCGCGATCATCGTCGTCGGCTTGCCGTCGATCGGCGTCGCGTAGTTGGCGATGATCGTGTCCGCCGGCAGCGTGCCGCTCGAACCGTCGTTGCGGACGAACGCGCGCGTCTGCCGGTCGACGATCATCATCGGTCCGTACAGCGGCTTGCCCCACAGCTTGCCGCCATCCTCGGCGGAGGCGATGCGGGCGTTGTCGAAGACGAGTTGGGCGACGGCGATCGATAGCGCGGCAGCGATCATGCCGCTTCGACGGGCCTGCTCGCGCGCAGGTATCGCCCGGTGATGGAGCGCTCGTTCGCGGCGATCTCCTCGGGCGTCCCGACGGCGACGACGTGGCCGCCCTGATCGCCCCCCTCGGGACCGAGGTCGATGATCCAGTCGGCAGCCTCGATGAGCTGGATGTTGTGCTCGATGACGACGACGGAGTTGCCGCGGTCGATGAGCTCGCGGAACGTACGCAGGAGCTGCTCGACGTCGGTGTAATGCAGCCCGGTCGTCGGCTCGTCGAACAGGAAGAGGCGCGGCTGGCCGAGCTTGGTGTTCTCGGCGAGGAACGAGGCCAGCTTGAGGCGCTGGGCCTCGCCGCCGGAGAGCGACTCGGTCGACTGTCCGAGGCGGAGGTAGCCGAGGCCGACGGAGCGGAGCGGGACCAGGCGCTTGAGGATGGCCCGCTTGTCGACGAAGAACTTCATGGCCTCGTCGACGGTGAGCTTGAGGATGTCGTCGACGTTTTTCTGCTTGTACGACACCTTCATGACCTGCTCGTTGAAGCGCTTCCCTCCGCATTTGTCGCAGAGGACTTCGACGTCGGCGAGGAACTGCATGTCGATCGTGACCGTGCCCGCGCCCTCGCAGGCGTCGCAGCGCCCGCCGGCGGTGTTGAAGGAGAAGTGCCCGGCGGTGATGCCATTCAACTTCGCGGTGGTCGTCTCGGCGAGGAGCTTGCGGATCTCGTCCCAAGCCTTCACGTACGTGGCCGGATTCGAGCGCGTGGAGCGTCCGATCGGCGACTGATCGACGAACTGCATGTCGTAGACGTTGTCGCCGACGTCGACGTCCGCCTTGCCGACGTCGAGCCCCGTCACGCCGCGGACCTCGCGTTGGTATTTGTTGAAAAGACAGTTGCGGATCAGCGTCGACTTTCCCGACCCCGAGACCCCTGTGATGGCCACGAGCTGTCCGAGGGGAATGTCGACGTCGACGCCTTTGAGGTTGTGCTCGCGCGCATTGCGAATCCTGATCATTCCAAACC